>NZ_JAUQTZ010000221.1:0-6728 GCF_059803845.1 Rhizobium sp. UFLA01-1127
GGTGGCAGCCATGTGCGTCTTGCCGATTTTTCCGGGAAGCCGGTGGTTATCTATTTTTACCCCAAGGACGACACCACGGCCTGCACAACGGAATCGATTTCCTTCACCGCACTCGCAAGCGATTTCGCCAAGGCGGGGATCGCTCTTCTCGGCGTATCGCCCGACTCTGTGAAAAGCCATGACAAGTTCGTCAGGAAGCACGCGCTTTCCGTTCCGCTTGCGTCGGATGAGGAGAAGACCATGGCTGTTGCCTACGGCGTCTGGCGGGAAAAGAGCATGTATGGCCGCACCTATATGGGCGTCGTCCGCTCGACCTTCCTGATCGGAGCCGACGGCCGGATCGCGAGAATTTGGGACAAGGTAAAGGTCGCGGGACACGCCGAGGCTGTTTTGGCCGCCGCCAGGGAGCTTTGACGGCATGACCGGCGATTCCTTACCGATTACGTCGCTGCGCGGCGGCGCCATCGCCGCCATCCGTTCGGCCGATCTCGATGTGAAGACCACCCTTGCTCAGGAATCGGCAGCGCGCTGGTTTGCCCGCACCCTGTCGCTGCGTTCACCGCTAGATCCCCCGCTGGCCGACCGCCCCGGCCGGCCGGACAAACCGGAACTGGTTCCGCCGAAGCACATGGAGAAACGCTCCCTGCATACCCTTAAAGGTCGTATCGCGCTGCTCCATGCCATCGCCCATATCGAGCTGAATGCCGTTGATCTGGCGCTGGATATCGTCGCACGCTTTGCGACGGGGCCGGTTCCCAACTCGTTCTTCGACGGATGGATGCAGGTTGCCTTCGAAGAAGCCAAGCATTTCCGCATGGTTCGGGCGCGCCTGCGGGAACTGGGTGCCGATTATGGCGATCTGCCGGCTCACGACGGCCTGTGGCAGGCCGCCCATGCGACCCGCACCGACCTGACCGCCCGCCTCGCCGTCGTGCCGCTGATCCTCGAAGCGAGGGGACTGGACGTAACACCCGCACTGCAGGCGAAGATGCGCGAAACCGGCGACCTGCAGAGCGCGGCCGTACTTGATGTGATCTATAATGACGAGAAGGGCCATGTCGCGGTCGGCGCCAAATGGTTCCGCTTCCTATGTGCGCGGGAGAAGCGTGACCCGGCCCGCACTTTCCAGGAGCTAGTGCGCGCAAACTTCCGCGGCTCCCTCAAGGCGCCGTTCAACGATATAGCGCGCGCGGAAGCGGGACTGACGCCGTCCTTCTACCGTTCGCTGACATCCACAAGCAATGCTTGATATACTGAGGTAAAACGGCCGTTTTCTAGTATCCGATACTAAGATGGAAAGCATTCGTTAACCATAATGACGTGTACTTCCATTGGGTGCCAAAAGGCACCGATTGGGAGATTCTCGGTGACAGCAAGGCCTCACAACCGGGTTTTCGGCAAACAGCAGCGGCAGCACACCATTATTTTGGCCAGCGGAGATACCGTACGCCATATGACCGTGCGACCGTGGATGGCCGCCATCGCGGTCTGCCTGATCGGGATATTCTCGATCGGCTATCTTCTTGCGACATCCTACCTCGTATTGCGCGACGATCTGA
This sequence comes from Rhizobium sp. UFLA01-1127, assembly GCF_059803845.1. Taxonomy (NCBI): domain Bacteria; kingdom Pseudomonadati; phylum Pseudomonadota; class Alphaproteobacteria; order Hyphomicrobiales; family Rhizobiaceae; genus Rhizobium; species Rhizobium sp. UFLA01-1127. Next base: position 1,560 of record NZ_JAUQTZ010000221.1, read on the forward strand.
TCGGCGCGACGATGGCTCGCCAGGCGCGCATGCAATATGACTACGAGGATCGAATTGCCGCTTTGCGCGCCCAGGTCGACCGTGTCACCTCCCGCCAGCTTCTCGATCAGCAGGTCGTGGAAGAAAAGGTCGATAAGCTGATCGAACAACAGCAGCAACTCTCTTCACGCAATGGCAAGCTCGGCACTCTGCTCGACAGAGCCGGGAATTCTGGCCTCACGGATAAGAGCGCGCATCCGGATGCGAATGCCGCTTCCAAGAACGAACATGCCCAGCTGACTTCGCCCAAGGCGATCGAAAAACTTCTCCTGAGCGGCAAGCCGGCCGATGCCACACCCGACAACTCCACGCTCGCCTATGTCCCCGCTCCGGAAACCGTTGCAGATCGGGCCGACCGCGTCTTCTCCAAGGTGACGCTGTCGCTGAAACATATCGAACAGGATCAGCTGTCTCGAATCCGCGGCCTCACGGCAGACGCGTCTGAGACTGCCAATTCCATTCAGTCGATCATGCAGAATGTCGGCGTCAAGGTTCCGAACGAGATCGCAGCCGCGGCCGGCAAGGATACGGATGGCGTGGGCGGACCCTATGTCCCGCCTCAAAATGTTGATCAGTTCGAGCAGTCCATGGCGGATCTCGATACCGCCTTGACGCATCTGGAAACAGTGCGGGGCGCAGCCGAGAGCCTGCCTTTCCGTAATCCGGCACCGGGCAAGCTCGTCACCAGCCCTTTCGGCAACCGCAAGGACCCTTTCTTCGGCACGCTGGCGCTCCACACCGGTACGGACTTCCACTTCAGCCCCGGCGAGAAAATCAAGGCCACCGCTCCGGGCAAGGTAATAGCGTCCGGCTGGACGGGTGGATATGGAAACATGGTGGAGATCGACCATGGCGGCGGCATCTCCACGCGCTATGGGCATATGGAGCAGATCCTCGTCAAAGTCGGCGACAAGGTCGGCGCCGGCGATGCGATCGGTCTTGCCGGCAGTACGGGACGCTCGACAGGAACACATCTGCACTATGAAGTGCGCGAGAACGGGCATCCCATAGACCCGATGTATTTCATCGCTGCCGGCACGAAACTCGCAAGTTACATCAGCGGATTGGGCGCAATTTAGCTGCCGAAATTGTGACAAACGCGCAACAAAGATGGCACTAATCCAAAAATTGCGTCATGAATGAACTTCAGGCCGGTTGAAGCGCCTGCTTTCCTTGACTTCACGGGTATTTGGTTCTATGTCGCGCTGCGTTGCGATGCGTTCCTGCGTGTCGATTCATGGTGTTCGACTGAACCAAGACGGAATTAGATTTCCCTTTGACAACATTTGCTGACCTTGGCTTGAGCCAAAAAGTCCTTTCCGCGGTAACTGACGCGGGCTACACCACACCGACTCCGATCCAGGCCGGTGCGATCCCCTTTGCGCTTCAGCGCCGCGACATCTGCGGCATTGCCCAGACCGGAACCGGCAAGACGGCTTCCTTCGTGTTGCCGATGCTGACCCTGCTCGAAAAGGGCCGCGCACGCGCCCGCATGCCGCGCACGCTGATCCTGGAGCCGACGCGCGAACTCGCCGCGCAGGTCGCCGAAAACTTCGAGAAGTATGGCAAGAACCATCGCCTGAACATTGCCCTGCTGATCGGCGGCGTCTCCTTCGAGGACCAGGACCGCAAGCTGGAGCGCGGCGCCGATGTGCTGATCTGCACGCCCGGCCGCCTGCTGGATCATTTCGAGCGCGGCAAGCTGCTGATGAGCGCCGTCGAAATCTTCGTCATCGACGAAGCCGACCGCATGCTCGACATGGGCTTCATCCCGGATATCGAGCGCATCGCAAAACTCATTCCTTTTACGCGCCAGACGCTGTTCTTCTCAGCGACGATGCCGCCGGAAATCCAGAAGCTGGCCGACCGCTTCCTGCAGAACCCGGAACGCGTCGAAGTTGCCAAGCCGGCATCGACTGCCAAGACGGTGACGCAGCGCTTCGTTGCCTCGCATGGCAAGGACTACGAGAAGCGTGCGACGCTGCGCGATCTCATCCGCGCCCAGACGGACCTCAAGAACGCGATCATCTTCTGCAATCGCAAGAAGGATGTGGCCGATCTCTTCCGTTCGCTCGAACGCCACGGCTTCTCCGTCGGCGCACTGCACGGCGACATGGACCAGCGCTCGCGCACGACGATGTTGCAGAACTTCCGTGACGGACAGATCCAGCTTCTCGTCGCCTCCGACGTCGCAGCCCGCGGTCTCGATCTTCCGGATGTTGGTCACGTCTTCAATTTCGATGTTCCGATTCATTCGGAAGATTATGTTCACCGCATCGGCCGGACCGGCCGTGCTGGCCGTTCGGGCGCCGCCTTCACCATCGTCACCAAGCGCGATACCAAGCATGTCGACGCGATCGAGAAGCTGATCGGCGAAGACGTCCAGTGGCTGAACGGCGACCTGTCGTCGCTGCCGCCGGCCGACGAGAGTGGCGATGACAATCGCTCGTCCCGCCGCCGCGACCAGAAGAGCAAGGGCCGCGACCGGGATCGCAGCCGCGGAGGCCGCAACGCCTCGAGTCATAAATCTGATATCGACGTCGAGGATAATGGCGTCGTGGCGATCGAAGCAGCACCAGCAAAGGCCGAAGGCGTGAAGAACGAGCGCAAGTCTGAGAACAACAATAACAAATCCCATAACGGTTCTCGCAACAATCACCGTCCCTTCCCCGCTGCCAACGACGACCATCGCGAGCGCCGCAACCGCTACCGCGATCAGGATGACGGCCCGACGCCGGTCGGATTCGGCGACGATATCCCCGCCTTCATGCTCATCGTGGCAAACGCCAAGGGCTGATAGATCCCGTCCAGACACGCAATCTCGGGATCTGCATATTGGGCAAGCCCGGCATCGATTTCCCAGGACTAGGAACCGGTCTCGCAATAGTGCGGGACGGCAAGCTTTTGCTGTATCGGCGCCTCAAGGCGCCCGAAGCCGGCCTCTGGAGCATCGTTGGCGGCAAGGTCGATCATATGGAGCCGGCCGCCAGGGCTGCCATCCGCGAGGCTGAAGAGGAAAGCGGTCTTTCCATCGGCAAGATCGACTATCTCTGCACCGAGGAAGTCATCATAGAGGCCGATCGCCAGCACTGGATTTCACGGATCTTTATCTGCCGGGACTTTTCCGGCGAACCGCGGCTCACGGAGCCCGACAAGCTCTCCGATTTCGGCTGGTTCGGCCGCAGCGAGTTGCCGGCTCAGCTTTCCGAATTTGCGAGGGCAACTATCGCCCGTCTGAGCGAAGAAGATTTCCGCTAGAACCTGAAGCCCAGCGTCACATCCCCTTCATCGTCTCCGGTTACGCAGGCCGAAATCCGGAGACCATCGATGCATTCCGCCGCACAGCCAAATCGCCCCAAAATCGCCGAGACCGTTATTCACTCGACGGCGAACATAAGAGATTCGACCGTAGGCAAATGCTGCGAGATCCTGGCCGACACGTCCTTGCATACCGTCGAACTCGGAGATTACTCCTATTTAGGGCCTCGCTGCATCGTCGGAGATGCAGCGATCGGAAAGTTCTGCGCTATCGCGGCAGAGGTCAGGATCGGCGCGCCCAACCATCCGATGGATCGCCCATCCATGCACCGCTTCACCTACTGCCCGGAATATTACTCGGCAGATGCTGTGCGCGACACCTCCTTTTTCGATCAGCGGAAGGCAGACCGCGCCATCATCGGCAACGACGTGTGGATCGGCCACGGCGTCATCGTCTTGCCGGGCGTAAAGGTTGGAGATGGCGCCGTGCTCGCAGCAGGCACGGTCGTCACGAAGGATGTCCAACCCTATACCATCGTCGGCGGCGTCCCTGCGAAATTCATTCGCGAGCGATTTACGCGAACCGTTGCGGAGAGACTTGCGTCGATCGCCTGGTGGGATTGGCCGTTCGAGACTATCATGGAGCGGCTTGCGGATTTTCAGTCGAGCGACATAGAGGCTTTCTGCGAGCGCTGGGCATAAGACCCACCGCTCGCCCGCGTCCGAAATAAAAGTGCAGTAAACCGCCAAGAGGTCGGCTGGGGACAACCGCTGCTGAATTTCAAAGGCTTGCGCGACGCTCTTTACTTATCCGCGCGCAATGCCGCCTCATAGGCAAGCCTGACCCATCGCGCCATCACCTCCGGATCGTCGAACGCGTCGTCGGGTATCGACCAATAGGGCATGTTGACGGCCTTGCCCTTCTTGCCCTCGTAGGCCCAGCGCCGCGCGCCGGCAGCCGCAAATTCGGAAGCGCTGGCATCGTCGGCCTTGAGGAGTATCTCGTCATCCACTTCGACCGCGAGGATGCGCCCCATATGATAGATTCCCTTGCCGCCGAACATCCGCTTGACGGTGATCGGCCCAAGCGACTGAAACATCTCCTCGATATCGATATCGTCCATTCCCTACCCCTTCAAAACCCCGCCTGCCGCGACGACGGCCTCGGGCGTATCGACATCGAGATGTGCGGCCTCGCCGATCTCGATGTCAACAACCGGAAGGCCCGATGTTTCGATGATGTGCCGGGCGCCCACATCGCCCTCCAGCCGCATCACCGCATTCAGGACCGATCTCGGCAGGATGACGGGATTGCCGCGCTTGCCGCCGGACACCGCCCGCACGATCGCATGGCCGTTCGCCTCACGGAAGGCGGTCATCAGGGTTTTCAGGTCGTTGCTGGTGACACCGGGCATGTCGGCCAGCATGATAAGAATACCGTCGGCCTTTTGAGCCGCTCGCGTGCCGACGCCTGCAACCAGCGAACTGGCCATGCCCGAGGCATAGTCCGGATTGAAGACAGGCTCGACCGCAAGCCCATGCAACGCCGCTTCGATATCGTCCCGACGATGCCCGGTGACCGCGACGATGTCGGACGCGCCGCTGGCAATAGCCGTCAAAGCCGAACGGCGCACCAGCGGTACGCTGTCGAATTCGGCCAGAAGCTTGTGCGAACCGCCCTCGCCCATGCGGCTTGCCTTCCCGGCGGCCAGCAAGACGATGGCAACCGATATCTCGGACGCCGGCTTGGCGGCAATGTCGCGCGGCCGTGGACGTGACTGTATTTCCATGAGCAACCCTCCAACGCCCATGCGTGTGATGTCTTGCGGAGTCGGTCGTTCGCCGGCTAATATGCGGTCCAGCACCCAGTCG
>NZ_JAUQTZ010000222.1:0-6484 GCF_059803845.1 Rhizobium sp. UFLA01-1127
GGCGAGAACCGCAGCGGACATACAGTTCGATACCCAGCTCGATATCGCAGCCCAAGCCGACAAATTGGGTTTCGATGCCCTGTGGGTGAGGGATGTTCCCCTTAACAGTGAAAGCTATCCCGACCCGGTCGGGCATGCCGATCCCTGGGTTTTACTCGGGGCTTTGGCGGCTTCCTCATCCAGGATCGCCTTGGCGACGGGTGCGATCGTGCTGCCTCTCAGGCATCCGCTTCATATCGCCAAGGCTGCGCTTTCGACGGCGTCCTTGTCGAAAGGACGCTTCGTCCTCGGACTCGGCTCGGGAGACAGACCAAGCGAGTATGAAATGTTCGGAGAGGATGTTGAAAACCGCAAGGCACTCTTTCAGTCGCATTGGGAGCGCCTCGCTGCCGCTCTTCGCTCCAGTCAGGAGGTTATCGACGAAAGCGGCCGCGTGCGAAACGAGTTCGCCGTAAGACCCGGCCTGCAGCAAGGGACCGTCCCGATGGTGGCAGTGGGGTCGTCGTCGCAATCCCTCGAATGGATCGCCCGGCATGCGACGGCATGGATGACTTATTACCGGCCGCTATCGGTCCAGAAGGATCGATTGGCGCTTTGGCATAATGCCCAGGCAAAGGCCGCTACCGATTTTCGCGGCTTCGGCCAGTCCATGGTTTTGGAATTGCTCGATAATTCCCAAGCAGCCTACGAGGAGCTCAATCTCGGCGGCAGAACCGGCAGGCAAGGGTTGATCGGCGCGCTGTCGACCATGCGCGAAGCTGGCATCCATCATGTTGCCTTCAATCTCGTCACGCAGGGCAGGCCGCCCGGCGAGGTCATCGAGGAGATCGCCGCGGATATTCTGCCGGCCATCCGTTAGCTTTGGCTCTCTATGCCGACCAACCGCAGCGCCGCTACACTTTACAAAACGAACTAGTTCGTACATTATCTCCTTGGAGGAGTGACGGGCGCTGCCATGAGCAGTGCCGGTGACTGCCAAGACAGGCTTGGATGTCATGCGAAGGGGTGCCGACGGAGGTTTCGGCGCTCACGGATGCAGCATTTCTTTGCAATTGAGATGCTTTTGGGGAGGAACGATGATGAAAATGCCGACAGACCATAAGACGCCTAAGCGTGCCGCTCTTGCGAGCTGGCTTGGAAGCGCCGTCGAATATTATGATTTCTTTGTCTACGGGACGGCAGCGGCGCTGATCTTCCCGAAAATATTCTTTTCAGCGGAAGATCCGCAAACGGCGGCGATCGCTTCTTTTGCGACCTTTGGCGTCGCCTACATCATGCGGCCACTGGGTGCGGTGATCCTGGGGCATATCGGCGACAAGTTCGGTCGCAAGAAAGTGCTGACTTTCACGCTGCTTCTCATGGGATTTTCGACTTTCATCATCGGCTGCCTGCCGACCTATGGCCAGGCCGGCATCCTGGCGCCGGTTCTTCTGGTTCTAGCGCGATTGCTGCAGGGCATTTCAGCGGCCGGTGAGCAGGCCGGAGCAAGCTCGATGACACTCGAGCATGCGCCTGAAAACCGGCGAGCATTCTTTACCAGCTTCACGCTGAGCGGGACGCAAGCCGGCCTGATCCTTGCGACCCTGGTCTTCATTCCGTTGGGAGCGCTCAACGAGGCGGCGTTGCTGTCATGGGGCTGGCGCGTCCCCTTTTTCTTGAGCTTCGTCGTCGTCCTCGTCGGTTTCTGGGTTCGCCGCACGCTGGCGGAAACGCCAGCCTTCCTTGAGGAAACGAAGAAAGGCGAAGTGGCCAAGCTGCCTTTGGTCTCGCTGCTTGCCAATTATTGGGCCGACGTCCTGCGCATCATCTTTGCTGCACTGATTTCCGTCGTCAGCACGATCTTCAGCGTCTTCACGCTATCCTACGCCGTCAACACCATGCATATCGATCGCTCGACGATGCTGACAGTCCTGGTGCTTGCCAATGTCGTGGCGCTCGGCGCAATTCCTGCATGGGCCATCCTTGCAGATCGCATTGGCCGCAAGCCTGTGTTCATCTTCGGGGCCGTCGGCTGCGCGGTTCTGATCTGGCCATACATCTGGGCAATCAGCCAGAACAACCTCATGCTCGTCTTCATCCTCGGCATCCTGCTTTCGGGCGTCGTCTACAGCGCATCCAACGGCGTCTGGCCGGCGCTCTATGCGGAAATGTTCGACACCCGCGTACGTCTGTCGGGCATGGCTGTCGGAACCCAGATCGGCTTTGCACTTGGCGGTTTCGCTCCGACGATCAGCGCCGCCCTGATGGGCAACGGTCCCATGGGATGGGTGCCGGTTGCCGTGTTTACGTCGATCACAGCCCTGATCGCCGCTGTTTCCGCAGCAACCGCAACGGAGACGTATCAGACGCCCATCGATCGGCTCGGCAAGGATGCACGGCGCTTTGCGGCCAGGGTCGGACACGCCGACCGGACGGTCTAGCCGCGAGCCCATGATCAGGACGGCCATAGCGTCGGCGACCGGGGGGTGAATTTGTTGAAAATCGCCAAGGGAACGGGATGATACAATGAAAACCTCGATTGCGACCGTTTCGATCAGCGGTGACCTGAAGGAAAAACTTCAGGCCATCGCCAAGGCGGGCTTCGATGGTGTGGAGATCTTCGAGAACGATTTCCTCGCCTTCGATGAATCGCCGCGCCAGGTCGGTCAAATGGTTAGGGATCATGGGCTGGAGATCACGCTCTTTCAGCCCTTCCGGGACTTCGAGGGCATGCCCGAACCCTTCCGCAGCCGAACCTTCGATCGCGCCGAGCGCAAGTTCGACCTGATGCAGGAGATGGGAACCGATCTCGTTCTCGTCTGCTCGAATGTTTCGTCTGTGGCGCTGGGCGGAATCGACCGCGCTGCCGCCGACTTCTTCGAACTCGGTGAAAGAGCGGCGAGGCGCGGCCTGCGCGTTGGATACGAAGCGCTTGCCTGGGGGCGGCACATTCACGATCATCGCGATGCCTGGGAGATCGTCCGCCGGGCCGATCATCCGAATATCGGCCTTATTCTCGACAGCTTCCATACGCTTTCGCGAAAGATCGATGTCAATTCGATCCGGTCGATCCCGAAAGAGAAGATCTTCATCATTCAGCTTGCCGATGCGCCGCTGATCGACATGGATCTTCTCTATTGGAGCCGTCACTTCCGCAACATGCCCGGGGAGGGCGACCTTCCGGTGCTGGAATTCATGAAGGCTGTCGCGGCAACGGGTTATGACGGTTATCTGTCGCTGGAGATTTTCAACGACCAGTTTCGCGGCGGCTCCCCGGCCGCCATCGCCGTCGATGGCCGGCGCTCGCTCGTCTATCTCGGCGATCAGGTTCGCCGTGCGGAGAGCAGCAGCCTCACCTTGCCGTCCATGCCGGCGCGCGCCGAGGTGGATGGAATTGCCTTTGTCGAGTTTACGGTCGACGAGGCGGAGACTTCGATCCTCTCCGATCGGCTGCGTGCCCTGGGCTTTCGCCATGCCGGGCGCCACAAGAGCAAGCGCGTCGATGTCTTCCGGCAAGGCGACATCAACCTCGTCGTCAATACCGATCCGGATGGGTTTGCCGGTGCCTCCTATGCTTTGCACGGGCAGTCGGCCTATGCGATGGGACTTTGGGTGGACGATGCCGAAGCGGCAGTCGCGCGCGCCGTGGCTCTGGGTGCCGAACGTTTCGAGCAGCCATTGAATCCCGGCGAGATCGAAATGCCTGGTGTAAGGGGCGTTGGCGGCGGCATCCTCTATTTCCTCGATCGCAGGAGCGCACTCGCCCGCATATGGGATATCGAATTCGATCCGGTCGATGACGATACCGATCTGCAGCCGGTCGGGCTGACGGGGATCGATCATGTCGCACAGACGATGAAATATGAGGAATTGCTGACCTGGCTGCTCTTCTATACGGCGATATTGAATGCGCATAAGACACCGATGGTCGACATTATCGATCCGGCCGGTGTCGTTCGCAGCCAGGTGGTCGAAAACGAGCCGGGCAGCTTGCGCATCACGCTGAACGGTGCGGAAAACCGCAATACCTTGGCCGGCCATTTCATCGCCGAGACCTTTGGCTCCGGCATTCAGCATCTCGCCTTTGCGACCGATGATATCTTTGCGACCGCGGCTGCATTGTCGGATAACGGTTTTGCCACCTTGATGATCTCCCCCAACTATTACGATGATCTGGAGGCCAGGTTTGGCCTGGAGCCGGCTTTCACGGATCGTCTCCAGGCGCACAACATCCTCTATGACCGCGACGATCACGGAGAATATTTCCAGCTCTACAGCCCGACCTATGGCGAAGGTTTCTTCTTCGAAATCGTCCAGCGCAGCGGCTATCGCGGCTACGGTGCAGCAAACGCAATCTTTCGCATAGCAGCGCTAAGGCGGCATCTGCGGCCAATTGGCCTGCCGAAACTTTAGGCTCTCCCCATCGGCGTGAAGCCTGTGTTAAAGCTTTGATCTTCAACGATGGGCAGGGACAGACCCAGGAAGACGGGCAAGGCATGACCAAAGCGCAAGCGGCCAAGATCGAGCGTTTTACGCGAAAGAACGATCCAGACGCGACCAAGGAAAACATTCTCAAGATCGCCACCGAGGAATTCGTCGCAGCCGGTTTTTCCGGAGCACGCGTCGATGAGATCGCCGAGCGCACCAAGACGTCCAAGCGCATGATCTATTATTATTTCGGCAGCAAGGAAGGCCTTTATCTTGCCGTTCTCGAGCAGGCCTATACGAAGATCCGCACACTCGAGAGCGAGCTCGATCTGGAAAACATGGCGCCGGTTCAGGCCATGGCGCAATTGATCGCAAGCACATTCGATCATGACGATCAAAATCCGGATTTCGTCCGCCTGGTCAGCATCGAAAACATCCACCGGGCCGAACATATGAAGCGCTCGGTCGTCTTGTCGCAGATGAACATCGCGGTCATCGATATCATCTCGGAAATTCTCGAGCGGGGCTATGCCGACGGCAGCTTTGTGCGCAAGGTGGACCCGGTCGATTTGCATATGATGATCAGCGCCCAATGCTTCTTTCGCGTTTCCAATCGTCACACTTTCGGGGCAATTTTTGAGCGCGATCTTTCCTCAGAGGAATTGAAAAAACGTCATAAGTCTTTGATAGTCGATGCCATTCTTGCCTTCTTGAGACATCCGTCCTCCGACACGATCTGAATTCCCGCCAAGCTGTCTGAGTTCCGCCTGCGGCTTTTGCCGGTATGCAAAGCTGTACCTCGTGTTGACTTTACGTACTAGTTCGTACATTTTGACATCAAGTCATTTGGCTCGGCTTTATTATGCTGCTCGGGAGGAAAGATTGAACACGCAAGCCGCTATTGTTCCGCGTCAGCTTCATGTCGGATTGATCGGCGCGGGCATAGGCCGCTCGCTGACTCCGGCCATGCATATGCGCGAGGGCGAGCATTGCGGGCTATCCTATCGCTACGATCTCATCGATCTAGACGTGCGCAACCTTTCCGTATCGGACCTGCCAGCCCTTGTCGACGAAGCCGAAGCGCAGGGCTTTGCCGGCCTCAACATCACTCACCCGTGCAAGCAGGCGGCGGTCACGCTGGTCGATGAACTATCACCCGATGCCCAGACGCTGAAATCCATCAATACGATCGTTTTTCAGGGAGAGCGCAGGATCGGCCACAATACCGATTGGTGGGGATTTGCCGAAAGCTTCAGGCGAGGGCTGACCGGCGTTTCGCTCGGCCGCGTCGTGCAGCTGGGCGCGGGCGGCGCGGGCGTTGCCGTTGCGCATGCCGTAGCGCAGATGGGCGCGCATTCCGTGGAGATATTCGATCTGAATCTTGCGCGAGCGGAGGCGCTTGTGGATCAGCTCCAGCCGGCGCACGGCGCTTGCCGCTTCACGGTTGGCCATGATCTTGCGGAAGCGCTTGATGTCGCGGACGGTCTGGTTCATGCAACGCCGATCGGCATGGCCGCCCATCCCGGACTACCGCTCGACGCCCAGCTTCTGTCGGACCGCCTCTGGGTCGCCGAAATCGTCTACTTCCCGATCGAAACCGAATTGGTAAAGCTCGCCCGGCAGACAGGTTGCCGCGTTCTTGATGGCGGCGGAATGGCGGTGTTTCAGGCAGTAAGAGCCTTCGAACTGTTCACGGGCATGCGCCCGAACGCGAAACGCATGATGCAGCATTTCGATTCGCTGCGCCCAAAGGCCGTTTGACATCAGCCGCATCCAGAAACGGATCAAGTCGGAGGCGCATTGCCATTTCCGAGTTACTCCGCTGGTAGAGCAATTGCCACAAGCGCCAATCTTAGTTATCGTTCAGCACTGCGCTTGCCAGCAGAGTGACTTCTTCCTTCCACCATAGCGATTCCTATAGATTACCGTCATAGGCGGGAGGATTTGTTGCCCAGGAATGGCGGCGGGGATCAAAAATAGCCACGATCAGAAAATATTCGCGTAACGGGACATTTTATGGTACATACCGCGAATGTTTTCACAAATATCGAAAGTCGATGGCTAATCATCTCAATAG
>NZ_JAUQTZ010000223.1:0-6158 GCF_059803845.1 Rhizobium sp. UFLA01-1127
CGGCCGCTCGAGCACGGTGCCGACATCGTCGTGCATTCGCTGACGAAATTCCTCGGCGGTCACGGCAACTCCATGGGTGGCATCATCGTCGACGGCGGCACGTTCGACTGGTCGGCTTCGGGCAAATATCCCATGCTATCTTCGCCGCGGCCGGAATATAACGGCATCGTGCTGCATACGACCTTCGGCAACTTCGCTTTTGCCATCGCCTGCCGTGTCCTCGGCCTGCGCGATCTCGGTCCGGCCATCTCGCCCTTCAATGCCTTCCTGATTCTGACCGGAATCGAAACGCTGCCGCTGCGCATGCAGCGCCATTCCGACAATGCGCTTGCCGTGGCGCGCTGGCTGAAGGCGCAGGAGAAGGTGGCCTGGGTCAACTATGCCGGTCTGGAAGATGATCCGAACCATGCCCTGCAGCAGCGCTACTCGCCGAAGGGCGCTGGGTCTGTCTTCACCTTCGGATTGAAGGATGGCTATGACGCCGGCAGGGGGCTTGTAGAGGGACTGGAGCTCTTCTCTCATCTCGCAAACATCGGCGACACGCGCTCGCTCGTCATTCATCCTGCATCGACGACGCACAAGCAGTTGACCGACGAGCAGCAAGTCTCCGCCGGTGCCGGTCCGGACGTGGTGCGCCTGTCCATCGGCATCGAGGACGTCAAGGATATCATCGCCGACCTGGAGCAGGCGCTGGCGAAAGTCTGATGAAATTCGTCACATACCTCTGACACCTACGTCAGTTCCTTTGACAACTTTTTTGAGCAGGTTGTATTGAGCCGACCGCCGAGAAACCCCAGAAATCAGGGCGATTTCGGCGGTCGAACTTTGAAAAAATCAGATTTCGAAATTTTTTTGGTTGTGCTCGAAGGCTGTTTTGTTAACCCTTGCCGCATCACTGCGGCCTCGGGGTAGGCGGCGCAAAGCCCAATTTAGTGCAATGGCACTCCCGTCCTCCGGCGGGTCCACCTCGAAACACGGCGTTAAAAAATCATAGAACTCGCGGCGACGCTGGGAGATGCGGACACTTCTCGAAAGGCGGACGCCCCCCTGGCGAAAGAGCCGCTTTTCAAGACTTGGCTTCCGACGGGAAATTAAAGACACGAAACGACGTCTATGATTCCACGACCTCAATCTTCCTCCGGCGCGGCGGGCTCACCTTGCTGGAAACGTGTCGTCAGTGAACGACTGGAAGCTTGTCAAGGCTGTACGCCGAGGCACCCGACTACCGTCCGACACTGGAATGAAGCGGCGCGTCGGCTTAGATTCCAAAGCGCCGACCTACCGAATTCACGCTTGCCCGTCAAAAACACTGACATTGGCGACTAAAGGCAGCCTATGCTCGTCGGGGACCAGCAAGTCAGCCTTTCGTATCTGCACCTTCGTAAGGCTACGCTGGCTAATCCATGTTGGCGGAAGGAACTGCAGCGCGATGCTTTCAGGACCATTGAATATGACTTCGCCTTTCAGGTTTGCCAAATCGAATTCCAAAAACAGAAGGTGGTCGGCACGGGTGTCGACCATTCTGAAAGCCGGGCCGCCGTTTGTGCCGGTCGCCTTGATCTGAACTGTACGGCCGTCCGGCGCATGACCATCGATGCCCGTTCCGTTGCGGACAGACAAGTTGATACCGAACAACTCGGCAGCCACCGCTTCGCCTATGTCGCCAATAAGGTTTCCGTCGAGCGTGAAATTGAGGGCTGCCGACTTATAGTGATCGCGCACTCGATTGCGGGCGATCACCAACTCGGCGATGACGGGAGGAAGCGAAAAGCTTCTGGTCATGAACGGCTCCCCCCAATGCGAACTCTATGTCGCCGGTGAAGAACAGCCCTTGGTAAAACTTCGTCGCGCATCGGCATGAGCTAGTCCTCAAACACCCGACCATCGACAGATTTGATGTAGCGAAGGATCGCGGTGACGCTGTCGAATATGAACCTTGCTTCGTCCGGATCGATCAAGTCCGGGTTGTCGTGCGCCAGCGACTTATTGTTGCGGATGTCGTTCATTGCCTCGAAGACGCTGATCGAACTCTTGATGATCCGTTCGGACATCTGCGAAAGATTGCGCTGCGCACCGAGGAGCCTGACGTATCGCCCGACGCGGGAGTGAAGAGGGTCATCAATGCCACACTCTCCACCTCCATGCTTTCTCACCAGAGACCCGAAACGCTTCATGCAATACGTATGCAGCCGATCCAAGGCGGCATGCGGCTTCTTGGCGTCGAGATCACGGCGGATCGATGCTACCAATTCGTCGAGTGTTTCGTTGGGCTCGAACGCCTCGATCGCGGACGTGTCGATGTCTTGGCTCACACCTTCAAAACGGCCGACAGTGATGAAGAAGCTGGTCTCCAACGCTTGCTCAAGTGGGGTCCTGTCACGGGTGGCAATTGAACCACGGTAATCCCACAAGCTGCGCAGAAGCTTTGCAACGGTCGACGCAGGTGCACGTTCAATGAAGGACCTCAGCCGTTTTGCCTTCGACGTGCCGCGGCCGTCGAAGAGACGGCTCTCGGTCTCGGGATCGATGCCAAGGGTTTCATAAAAGAAGTCGTTGAAGGTGCGATCCGAGAAGCCGAGGACATAGCCGTCGCCCATGTCGAGCGCCTGCTCGAGCTTCTCTCTTTCGGCACGCGGGACGAGCTGTTCGTAGGTGTTGGCCATGGCAATCCAGAATGACGGCGTTGTTCGGTCGGAGGGGTTTGAACTGCGAAGGTGAGGAGGGCGGGCGCAGCCAGTCCGGTACAAGGTCCAGATGTGAAAACAGCCCACAAAACAGAGGATTAGCTTCTGGTTGCAGAGTTGGTCAAGGGTATTTGACGTACGGCCCATACCTGAGCAAAGATATGCGAAGAAACGTCCGCACGTACGTGAACCCGTCTCCGTTGAAACTCAATGATTTCAGTAGGGGTGTTGTCAGACGTATGTGACGAACCACATCTGAGGATGACGCCTGCGAAAGGCTGGAAAAGCCTTTCGGTCATCTCTGCTGATCAGACGTTTCATGTTTCTTTCGGCCCGCGAACGTCTCGACGGCGCTCGCGGAGTTTGTATTTCGCAGCCAAGACACGATTGATGGGAGGCAGGACGTGGCGACTTACCTGCGACTGAACGAAGACGGCGTCGAACCGGAGACGGGTGCGCCGGCGGCGGATCGTCTCGTTTCGGGAGATCCGACTTTCCGCACCTGGAGCCTGGATGAGGCCGGCGGCGGCCTCTATGCCGGCATATGGGAGGCGACGCCCGGAAAGTGGAAGATCGTCTACGACGAATGGGAATACTTCAACATCCTCTCAGGCTACTCCATCGTCACGGCCGACAGTGGCGAGGCTTTTCATTTGCGCGCGGGCGACCGCATGATCCTGAAGCCGGGCTTCAAAGGGACCTGGGAAGTCGTTGAAACGACTTGCAAGGACTATGTGATCCGCCTCTGAGGATGCTCTTGAATCAAAACGTGAAGACTGATGCCCCTTGCCAAGGATGCGAACCTTTCCATGTGGTTCCCCAACGGCCGCATGCTTGCCGCAGGTTGTGTCACCGCCGCTTCATTAAACTGTCATCAAACTGAAACAATGCGTCTTTAGAGGCATCTCTGTCGCCAGGAGATGCAGGTGGGGAGGTTATATACCATGGGACCTCGCGCCGATCTTCTGCTCGCCATCCTTTCATTCACTTGAGGAAGTGAGTCTACTATGCTTAACCTGAAACTCCGTTCCCTTTGCCTGACTGCTGGCCTGGTCGTCACCATGGCTGCTTCGGCTATGGCTGCCGACATCACTGGCGCCGGCTCGAGCTTTATCGCGCCTGTTCTGTCCAAGTGGGCAGAAGGCTACAAGGCTGCGACGAACAATGTCGTCAACTACCAGTCGGTCGGTTCGGGCGCTGGCATCAAGCAGCTCCTCGACAAGACCATCGTATTCGGCGCTTCGGACAAGCCGATGAGCGACGCCGACCTCGAAAAGAACGGCATTGCCCAGTTCCCGATGATCTCCGGCGGTATCGTCGTTTCCTATAACGTCGAAGGCGTAAAGCCGGGCGAACTCGTCCTCGACGGCAAGACGCTGGCCGACATCTTCCTCGGCAAGATCGCCAAGTGGGACGATGCCGCCATCAAGGCTCTCAACCCCGAAGTAAAGCTGCCCTCCACGCCGATCTCCGTCGTTTATCGCGCCGACAGCTCGGGCACGACCTTCAACTTTACCGATTACCTGGCGAAGGTTTCGCCGGAATGGAAGGAAAAGGTTGGCTCGAACACGGCTGTTGAATGGCCGGTTGGTTTCGGCGCCAAGGGTTCGGAAGGCGTTTCCACCACCGTCAACCAGACGGCTGGTTCGATCTCCTACGTTGAATATTCCTATGTCGTCGCCAACCACATCGGTTTCGCGAAGATGAAGAACTCTGCCGGCAAGGTCATCGAGCCGAGCCTCGAGACGTTCAAGGCTGCTGCTTCCAATGCCGATTGGGCCAAGGCCAAGAACTTCAACCTGATCATCACCAATCAGCCGGGCGAAAAGAGCTGGCCGATTGCAGCCTCCACCTGGGTTCTGCTCTACAAGAAGCCGGCCGATGCTGCTAAGAATGAAGAGGCACTGAAGTTCTTCAAGTGGTCTTATGAGCATGGCCAGAAGGACGCGACTGCCCTGTCTTATCTTGCGATCCCGGACAATGTTGTCGAGATCGTCGAGAAGTCTTGGAAGACGGAGTTCGGCACGAAATAATTTGTGCTAGCCGAGAAAGTTGCGGCGGACAGGGTGTTGCCCTGTCCGCCTTTCGTGACAGGACAAGGGGAAATCGATGGCTGACGCGACTCAGATGGCTGGCTTCCAGGCTGTGAATACTTCCGCCGCCACCAGAAAATTCCGGATACAGGATCGGATTTTCTATTTGATGACGCTTGGCTCGGCCATTCTTGTCGTGCTTATGCTGCTGGCGATCCTTGTGGTTCTCGTCATCGATGCCTTGCCTACATTTCAAACCTTTGGCCTGTCGTTCCTCTGGGGCACCAAATGGAGCGCGCCGGCCGATATTTATGGCGCCGTGCCTGCCGTAGTCGGTACGCTGGTGAGTTCGTTCATCGCCATGCTGATTGCCGTTCCCCTGGGCATCGGCATCGCCATCTTCCTCACGGAACTTTGCCCCGGTAGCCTGCGCCGTCCGATCAGCACGGCCATCGAGCTTCTGGCGGGCGTTCCCTCCATCATCTACGGCATCGTCGGCCTGTTCATTCTCGTGCCGCTGATGCAGAATTATATCCTGCCTTTCCTCATCGCGACGGTCGGGCAGGTGCCGGTAATCGGCTTGCTGTTCCAGCCACCGGCACCGGGTGTCGGCCTGCTGACGGCAAGCCTCGTGCTCGCCGTCATGATCCTGCCGTTCATCACCGCGATCTCGCGCGACGTGTTCAGCACAGTGCCGCCGATGCTGCGCGAATCCGCTTACGGCATGGGCATGACCACATGGGAGGTGGCTCGCCACATTCTGATACCCTACACACGCCGCGGCCTCGTCGGTGGCATCATGCTCGGCCTCGGCCGCGCGCTTGGCGAAACCATGGCCGTCACCTTCGTTGTCGGCTCGGTGAGCCGCCTGCAGTCGTCGATCATCTCGCCGTCCACCACCATTTCCGCCCAGATCGCGAATAACTTCGGCGATGCCGACGGTCTGCAATTGTCGAGCTTGATCGCGCTCGGCCTGCTTCTGTTCATCCTTTCCTTCGGCGTGCTCGCGCTGGCAAGATGGATGATCGGCCGCGGCGACTCGCACTGAGGAATAAATCATGGAAAATGCAATTCGTCAGAATCTAGTGTCGAGGCGCTATGGGAAGAACCGGGTGATGATGGCCTTGTGCTTCCTCGCCGCCATCCTTGGTATATTCTTTCTCAGCGTGATCCTCGTAACCTTGGTTTTCCGCGGTGTATCGGCGCTGAACCTTGACGTCTTTACCATGTCTATCCCGGCTCAGGGCTCGCGTGGCGGCTTGATCAACGCAATCTACGGCACGGTACTCGTCACCGGCTGTGCCATCCTGATCGCCGCGCCGATCGGCATTCTCGCCGGAACCTATCTGGTGGAATATGCCAACGGCTCCAAACTTGCCGAAGCAGCCAAGTTCCTCAACGATATCTTGCTGTCCGCACCCTCGATTATCGTCGGCGTGTT
>NZ_JAUQTZ010000224.1:0-5940 GCF_059803845.1 Rhizobium sp. UFLA01-1127
GCCATAGCCCTGCTTGCTGGAATCAACGGGGCCGTCATTGTTCAGCGACCAAAAGTAGCCGCCATGCTCCGTGTCGCGATGACGATTCCATAGATAGTTCATGCCGTGGTCGACAATTTCGTTCGCGCCTGGACGACCGAGCAACGACCCGATCGAGAAGCAGTGCACCATGCGCGCGGTCGAGTGAATGCCGCGCACGGGATTTGCCTTATCCAGCGGTTTGCCGATGTCGTCCATGTCGTAGAAGCCGCCCTTGGGATTGACGGCGCGATACTGGAAGAAATCGAAAAGCGCGTTCGCCTGATCAAGCAGCCAATGCCGGTGATAGGCGCGCGTACTCCAATTCCCGAGCGTTGCGGGTTCAACCTGTATGTTCATGCCGTCCTCCGTATGGTTCTATTCCTGAAGCCCTATAGCGTCGCCCGAAAGCGCTGTCATGGCGTTATGAGTGAAACTGTGTCGTCCGCACTGCGTTGTCTATGGGTAGACCGGCACTTAGTCGCACTCACTCATATTTTCTGAAAACACGGCGAACTAAGGAAGCATCGTCCTTGCGGGGACGCTACTTCAAGCATAGATATATTGACATAAAGATATCTTTATGTGATCTGATTGCGGAGTCGCAATCAGGCCAGAGGAATTCGCTTATGTTTGACAATCTTTTTGGTTCGGAAACGGCGAAGCGCGACGGCCGCGAGGTGTTCGAAGCCTTGAAAAAGGCTGCAAGCGAGCGAATCCTTGTGCTCGATGGTGCTATGGGTACGCAGATTCAGGGCCTTGGCTTTGACGAAGACCAGTTTCGCGGTCATCGATTCATTGGCTGCGTATGCCATCAGAAGGGTAATAACGACCTTCTCATTTTGACCCAGCCCGATGCGATCGAGGAGATTCATTACCGCTACGCCAAGGCGGGCGCCGACATCCTCGAGACCAACACCTTCTCGTCCACCAGCATTGCGCAGGCAGACTACCAGATGGAAGGTGCGGTCTACGATCTCAACAAGGAAGGGGCAGAGATTGTCCGTCGTGCTGCGATCCGCGCCGAGCGCGAGGACGGCAAGCGCCGTTTTGTCGCCGGTGCCATTGGTCCGACCAATCGGACTGCGTCTATTTCCCCCGATGTCAACAATCCCGGTTATCGTGCGGTCAGCTTTGACGATCTGCGGCTGGCCTATGGTGAGCAGATCGACGGTCTGATCGACGGCGGCGCAGACATCATTCTGATCGAGACGATTTTCGATACGCTTAATGCGAAGGCGGCGATCTTTGCCTGCGAGGAGCGCTTCGAGGCCAAGGGAGTTCGCCTGCCTGTCATGATTTCAGGTACGATCACGGATCTTTCCGGCCGCACGCTGTCGGGCCAGACCCCGTCGGCATTCTGGAATTCCGTGCGTCATGCCAACCCGTTCACCATTGGTCTCAACTGCGCGCTTGGCGCCAACGCCATGCTGCCGCATCTGCAGGAGCTTTCGGCTGCTGCGGATACTTTCATCTGCGCCTATCCCAATGCCGGTCTGCCGAACGAATTCGGCCAGTATGACGAGACGCCCGAGATGATGGCGGCGCAAGTTGAAGAGTTTGCCCGCGAAGGTCTTGTCAATATCGTTGGCGGCTGCTGCGGTTCGACTCCAGAGCATATCGCTGCGATCGCTCAAGCAGTTTCGAAGTATCCGCCGCGTCAGCCTGCCGAACATCGTCCTTTCATGTCGCTCTCCGGATTGGAGCCGTTCGAGCTCACCAAGGACATTCCTTTCGTTAACGTCGGTGAGCGTACCAACGTCACCGGTTCGGCGAAATTCCGCAAGCTGATTACCAATGCTGATTATACCGCGGCGCTTGCCGTCGCCCGCGATCAGGTCGAGAACGGCGCGCAGATCATCGACATCAACATGGACGAGGGCCTGATCGATTCCGAGAAGGCCCTGGTGGAGTTCCTCAACCTCATCGCCGCCGAACCGGACATTGCCCGCGTTCCGGTGATGATCGACAGTTCGAAGTTCTCGATCATCGAGGCCGGGCTGAAATGTGTTCAGGGCAAGCCGATCGTCAATTCGATCTCGCTGAAGGAGGGCGAGGAGAATTTCCTCAAGCAAGCCCGGTTGATGCGCATGTATGGCGCGGCCGTTGTCGTGATGGCATTCGACGAACAGGGGCAGGCGGACAGCTATGAGCGCAAGGTGGAAATCTGCTCACGCGCCTACAACCTGCTGACGGAAGTGGCGGGCCTGGCGCCGGAAGACATCATCTTCGATCCGAACATCTTCGCCGTCGCGACGGGCATCGAGGAGCACAATAACTACGGCGTCGACTTCATCGAAGCGACGCGGACGATCCGTAAGACGATGCCCTTGGTCCATATTTCCGGTGGTGTCTCGAACCTCTCCTTTTCGTTCCGCGGCAATGAACCTGTCCGCGAGGCCATGCACGCCGTGTTCCTCTATCACGCCATTCAGGCGGGTATGGACATGGGCATCGTCAACGCCGGTCAGTTGGCTGTCTATGACAATATCGATCCGGAATTGCGGGACGCTTGCGAGGATGTCGTCCTCAATCGTCGTCCGGACAGCACGGAGCGTCTGCTTGAGGTCGCCGAGCGTTTTCGAGGTGCGGGCAGCAAGGAGGCCAAGGCGCAGGATCTTTCCTGGCGTGAATGGCCGGTCAAGAAGCGGCTCGAACATGCTCTGGTCAACGGCATTACTGAATATATCGAAGCCGACACCGAGGAAGCACGGCATGCTGCCGAGCGGCCGCTGCATGTCATCGAAGGCCCACTGATGGCCGGCATGAACGTCGTCGGCGATCTTTTCGGTGCGGGCAAGATGTTCCTGCCGCAGGTGGTGAAATCCGCCCGCGTCATGAAGCAAGCTGTTGCCGTGCTGTTGCCTTATATGGAGGCCGAAAAGCTTGCCAATGGCGGTGGCGAAGAACGGCAGTCGGCTGGCAAGATACTCATGGCGACCGTCAAGGGCGACGTGCACGACATCGGCAAGAATATCGTTGGCGTCGTGCTCGCCTGCAATAATTACGAAATCATCGATCTCGGAGTCATGGTGCCGGCTACGAAGATCCTTGAGACGGCCGTCGCCGAAAAGGTTGATATTATCGGCTTGTCGGGATTGATCACGCCGTCATTGGACGAGATGGTGCATGTCGCCTCGGAGATGGAGCGGCAGGGCTTCGATATTCCCCTGCTGATCGGCGGAGCCACCACCAGCCGCGTCCATACCGCGGTGAAGATCCATCCGAGCTATCATCGTGGGCAGACGGTCTACGTCACGGATGCGAGCCGTGCGGTCGGTGTCGTATCCGCTTTGCTGTCGCCTGAAGCGCGCCAGGGTTATATCGATACGATTCGGGCTGAATATTCCAAGGTCGCTGCCGCGCATGCGCGCAGTGAAGCCGAAAAGATACGCCTGCCAATCGCACGGGCGCGCGAGAACGCCGAAAAGGTGGATTGGTCGAGCTACAAGCCGGTCAAGCCGCAGTTCTTCGGAACCAAGGTGTTCGAGGGATACGATCTTGCCGAGCTGGCGAAATATATCGACTGGACGCCGTTCTTCCAGACCTGGGAGCTGAAAGGACGTTTTCCGGCAATTCTCGAGGACGAGAAACAAGGCGAGGCAGCGCGGCAGCTCTACGGTGACGCACTGGAGATGCTGGAAAAGATCATCGCGGAAAACTGGTTCCGCCCGCGCGCGGTCATCGGCTTCTGGCCCGCGGGCGCGGTCGGAGACGACATCAGGCTATTTACCGATGAAAGCCGTAGGGACGAGCTTGCGACCTTCTATACGCTGCGCCAGCAGCTGTCGAAGCGCGACGGTCGACCCAATGTCGCTTTGTCTGACTTCGTTGCGCCGGCTTCCAGCGGTGTTGGTGATTATGTCGGCGGCTTCGTCGTTACGGCGGGTATTGAAGAAGTCGCTATTGCCGAGCGTTTCGAGCGCGCCAACGACGATTACTCTTCGATCCTCGTGAAGGCACTGGCCGACCGCTTCGCGGAAGCCTTTGCCGAGCGGATGCACGAGCGGGTGCGGCGGGAGTTTTGGGGCTATGCCGCTGACGAGAATTTCTCGAGCGAGGAGCTCGTTCTCGAAGCCTATGCCGGTATCCGCCCGGCGCCCGGCTATCCTGCGCAGCCTGACCATACTGAAAAAGATACGCTTTTCCGTCTGCTGGATGCTGAAGCTGCAACGGGCGTGAGGCTGACGGAAAGCTATGCCATGTGGCCGGGTTCATCTGTCTCGGGCATCTATATAGCTCATCCGTCCTCCTATTATTTCGGTGTTGCCAAGGTCGAACGCGATCAGGTCGAGGACTATGCCGCTCGCAAGAAGATGCCCGTGGTCGAGGTGGAACGTTGGCTCGGTCCGGTTCTCAATTACGTGCCCGAGAAGCGTGACACAACGGTCGACGACGCAGCCTGATGGCAAGTCGTTTCAAAGGCTTGAAGTGTTTCGCTTAGAATTCGATTTCAAATCGGAAAGCCGCCTCAGCTTAAATAGCTGAGGCGGCTTTTTTGATTCCGGGGTATTTTCGGTTTCACACGTTGCGCTAGTTTGCGCCTATCGTCAGCTCAGCGACAAAATCATAGGCATCGCCACGATAGAGCGATCGTGTGAATTCGACTGCACGGCCGGAACCCAGATAAGAAATGCGCTCGATCGAAAGGCCGGCCGCTCCTACGGGAACGCCGAGCAATCCCGCATCCGCCTCTTTCATGTTGGTGGCCGATATGCGTTGAACGGCGCGAACGGGGCGCACCTGACGCTTTTCCAGTTCTGCATACAGTGATGTGGTCACCACCGATGGGTCCGGCAGGAATTCGCCGGAGACGCTGGCGTGCTCGATCGCCAGCGGCTGATCATCGGCGATGCGCAGGCGGCTCAGACGCGATACCTTGGTGCCGGCAGCAAGGCCGAGGATCATCATCTCATCCGGAGAAGGTGTATGAACGCCCTTGTGCAGCCATTCGGAGCGGGCCGTCATTCCGCGCCGGGCCATATCCTCCGTAAAGGATGTCAATTGCGACAGCCGCTGTTCCACCTTGGAGACTGGTTTGGCGACGAAGGTGCCAGAGCCATGGCGGCGAACAAGGATGCCTTCGGCGACGAGGTCGTCGATCGCCTTACGCACAGTGACGCGGCTCACCGCGGCAAATTCGGCAATGTCACGCTCCGGTGGAAGTGCGTCGCCCTGCTTCAGCCGTCCGACCTTCACCGCCTCCTCGAGCGTCCGCCGCAATTTGACGTAAAGCGGACCCGTCCCACCTCCCAGAAGGCGCTCTGGCGAGAAGATCGCGCTCAAATCTTCGGTCATACCTTGTTTTCCTCTCCACCCCGCAGCAATTTCGTCGCCAGCTCCACCGCGCCGCGAAGAACGTCGCCTTTGGGCTCTGCGAGAATCGCTTTGTGGCGCTCATCAAGCCAGGGACGATAGGCCTGGGCAAGGCCGCCGAGAAGGCAGATCGAGGGGCATTCCGGCCAAAGCAGCGCATCGAGGCTCTCGCCTATGGTTCTTGTTGCCGCTTTGACGATATCGATGGCGACCAGATCTTCCATGCCGGCATATTCGAATATGATTGGCGCATAGCGGGCGAAATCCTTGGGTTTGGACGCATGCGCGAATTCTACGATGCGTTCCGGATCGTTGCCGTATTCGCCCATGATCAATGCCGTGAGTGCCGAGCCTACCGTCACACCGTCATGCGCCAGAAGAGCTCTCTCGAGCAGATCGCGTCCGAGACGCGCGCCGCTTGCCTGATCCCCGACGACAAAACCCCAGCCGCCAATGCCCCAGATCCTACCCTTGCGACGGGCGTTGTAGACGGAGCCGGTGCCGAAGGCGCCAATGATTCCATCGGCATCGCCGAGCGCTCCTTGAAGCGCTATCGTCGCGTCTGTTACCACTCGCGTGCTCGCAAAGGGCAGGGCGCCTTCGACC
>NZ_JAUQTZ010000225.1:0-5846 GCF_059803845.1 Rhizobium sp. UFLA01-1127
GCCCCATATACACTGCAATCGTGGCGCCGGATACGGCCAAACTCGCCCAGTCTGGCAACACATCGCCCGTAAGATCGTGACCCGTTGTGAAGACCAGCGACGAGGCAACGCCGCGCAGGGTCAGAGGCAGTTCGAAATCGGCGGCAGCGGCGAAGGCAGAGGTAATGCCGGGAACGATCTCATAGCCGATGCCGGCAGCGCGCAGGGCCGCCATTTCCTCGCCCGCACGGCCATAGACCAGCGGATCGCCCGACTTCAGCCGCACCACGCGCTTGCCTTCGCGGCCGAGCTGCACCAGCAGATCGTTGATCTCCTCCTGCGACTTGCTGTGGCATCCCTTGCGCTTGCCGACGGACAGGCGCTCCGCATCGCGGCGACCCATATCGACGATTGCCTGCGGCACCAGGGCGTCATGGACGATGACATCGGCCTCCATCATCACGCGCTGTGCCCGCAAGGTCAGCAGATCCTCCGCGCCCGGACCGGCGCCGACCAGCCAGACGCGACCCTCGACCTCACGCGACGACTGAAGCAGCGCATCGGCTGCCTGCTCCGCCTGCGCGACGTGGCCGGCATTGACGGCATCCGCGACAGGGCCTGAGAAGAACCGGCGCCAGAAAATGCGACGGGCAACGCCCCGCGGCACGAGGCGCTCGACCGGCTTGCGGAAGCGCATCGCCAAGTCCGCAAGCTTGCCGAGCGACGGCGACAGCATCTGGTCGATCTGCGCCCGGATCATCTGCGCCAGTACGGGACCTGCACCCTCGGTGCCAATCGCGACAGCAACGGGCGCGCGGTTGACCAGCGCCGGCGTGTAGAAATCGCAATAATCGGGCTGATCGACGGCATTCGCCGGAATTCTCTCGGCGCGGGCAGCATCGACAATGGCGCGATCCGCCGCGGCGTCGCCGCTGGCAGCAAAAACGAGCGTCGCACCCTTGACCTGATCGAGCGAAAAATCACCGCGTATGGTTTCGATGCGATTGGCAATCAGGAAGGCATGATAATCAGCCTCGGGTGCCGGCGCGTAGGCCACGATCCGTGCCTGCGTGTTCAGGAGCAATCGCACCTTGGCGAAGGCCTCATCGCCATTACCGAAGACAGCAGCAACCCTTCCTTCCACGCGGAAGAAGGCGGGAAACACCGAAAGCTGTTCAGTCCTGGGAGGCATCGTCATTCCACTTCAAGCTTCGGCGAATATCGCCTTTGCTGCCAAGAGATTGAAGAAACAGAAATTCTAATGCCCATGCATGCGCGTATTCTTTTGCTCGCCAAGACAGGGATTTGAGCAAATCTCACCAGACGAGCAGATAGAGATAAATATAGGAAATCTATAGACTTTTATCATTGACTAGCGTCCGTGGCGATCTTATTGCCTGTGACAAACTTGGCCCGTACGTCATTTACGCATTCCGCCACATCGGCAATACCGATAGACTGGCGCCGAAACTCTGGAGCAAATCCTTGGCCGACAACAGCATCGCAGCCCGCCTTCTCGATGTCGTGGAACACGACATCTTGCCTCTGACCCGCAAGAGCGTGGCTGCCGGCAACAAGGTCTTCGGGGCCGCCATCCTGCGAAAGTCCGATCTCTCGCTCGTCATTGCGGAAACCAATAATGAATTAGAAAACCCGCTCTGGCATGGCGAGGTTCACGCGCTCAAGCGCTTCCACGAACTCGGCGAAAAGCCGGCAACCAAGGATCTGATCTTCCTGTCCACCCATGAGCCCTGCACCATGTGCATGTCGGCGATCACCTGGGCCGGCTTCGACAATTTCTATTATTTCTTCAGCCATGAAGACTCCCGGGATGCCTTCGCCATCCCGCACGATCTCAAAATCCTGAAAGAAGTCTTCGGCCTGGAACCGGGTGGCTATCGCCGCCAAAATGCATTCTGGAACAGTTTTGCCATCTCCGACCTCGTGGAGACCGAAGCCGAGCCACGCAAGGGCGAGCTGAAGGAGCAAACGGCGCGCATCAAACAAGCCTACGCTGGTCTCTCCGAACACTATCAGGCGTCGAAGAGCGCCAACGACATCCCCTTAAATTGAGTCCAGTAAGATCCGAGGCAACGATGGAAGCATCGCGAGACATAAACGGCCTGATCGACATCATGGCGGCGCTGCGAAACCCCGAGAACGGCTGCCCCTGGGACATCGTCCAAACCTTCGAGACCATCAAGCCCTATACGATCGAGGAAGCCTATGAAGTGGCCGACGCGATCGAGCGCAAGGATATGGACGATCTTTGCGACGAGCTCGGCGATCTGCTGCTGCAGGTCGTTTTTCATTCCCGGATCGCCGAGGAGTCTGGCGCATTTTCCTTCGGCGATGTCGTGCATGCCATCTCGCGTAAGATGATCCGCCGCCATCCGCATGTTTTTGCGGTTTCCGATGCCAAAACCGAGGATGCGGTGACATTGCAGTGGGATCGGATCAAGGCCGAAGAGAAGCGCGAACGGGCGGAGCGTCGCGCCAAGAGCGGCATTACCGAAGATTTCAAAGCTGGCTTCCTGGGCTCGGTGCAGCGGACCTTCCCTGCCCTGACGGAAGCTTTGAAACTGCAGGAGCGCGCCGCCAAAGTCGGCTTCGACTGGTCGGCGCCGGAACCGATCCTCGACAAGATCGAGGAGGAAATCGGCGAATTGCGGGCAGCACTTGCAAGCGGCGACAAGACCAAGGTCAGCGACGAGCTCGGCGATCTGATCTTCGCGGTCGTCAATATCGGCCGGCATGTGAAGACCGATCCGGAGCAGGCGCTGCGCGGCACGAACACGAAGTTCCGCCGCCGTTTCCATCACATCGAAACGACGCTCGAGGCTGAAGGCGGGACGCTGGAAGGCGCCTCGCTGGAGCGAATGGAAGAGATCTGGCAGGCAGCGAAGGCTATAGAACGGCAGCTCGCAGGCGTGAAAACGGCGTAAGGACGCCCTATTCCCAGTCCTCGCGCTGCGGCTTGGGGCCATTGCCCATGCGCCGCTCCAGCTCAGCTGCCTCGGTTTCGGTCAACCGTACGTCGAGCGTCACCGTGCCGTCCTCATTGTCCTCGCGGTTATCGACGACGGCGTGATTATAGAGCCAGGGCAGCAGCGCGAGCTTCTCTACCGGCAGCGTGATCGTCGTTTCCGTCAGCACACCGGAAAGGCGTCGGCTGATTTCCGCCATCAGACGGTCGACACCCTCGCCTGTTATCGCCGAGACGGCAATGACGTTCTCGGCGGTCGACGCCTTCTGGACGATGGCGTCATGCGCGTCCGGCTCCAGGCGGTCGATCTTGTTCCAGACCTCAAGAATGCGCTCGGCGCCTTCGGCCTCGCCGATCCCGAGATCGGCGAGAATGCGCATGACATCTGCACTCTGGGCCTGATTGTCGTCATCCGAGAGATCGCGGACATGCAGGATCAGGTCGGCTTCCAGCACCTCTTCCAGCGTCGCACGGAACGCGGCCACCAGGTGAGTCGGCAGGTCAGAGATGAACCCAACGGT
Organism: Rhizobium sp. UFLA01-1127; assembly: GCF_059803845.1. Classification (NCBI taxonomy): domain Bacteria; kingdom Pseudomonadati; phylum Pseudomonadota; class Alphaproteobacteria; order Hyphomicrobiales; family Rhizobiaceae; genus Rhizobium; species Rhizobium sp. UFLA01-1127. The sequence continues at coordinate 3,487 of NZ_JAUQTZ010000225.1, forward strand.
GTCTGAGAGAATGACCGTGCGGCCATGCGGCAGCTTCATACGGCGCAGCGTCGGGTCGAGCGTCGCAAAGAGCATGTCTTCCGCCAGCACGCCGGCGCCGGTGATGCGGTTGAACAGCGTCGATTTGCCGGCATTGGTATAGCCGACCAGAGCCACGATCGGATGCGGCACCTTTTTTCGCTTGGCGCGGTGAAGCTGGCGTGTGCGAACCACCTGCTCCAGCTCGCGTTCGAGCCGAATAATCCGCTCCTGCAGCATGCGCCGGTCGGCTTCGATCTGGGTTTCACCCGGGCCGCCCATGAAGCCGGCGCCGCCGCGCTGGCGTTCCAGGTGGGTCCAGCTTCGGACCAGCCGCCCCTTCTGATAGTTCAAATGCGCGAGTTCGACCTGCAGCGTACCTTCCTTGGTGGAAGCGCGGCGGCCGAAGATTTCGAGAATAAGGCCGGTGCGGTCGATGACCTTGGCGTTCCATGCCTTCTCGAGATTGCGCTGCTGCACTGGCGTCAGAGGATGATCGACGATGACGAGACCAGCGTTGAATTCGTCGAGAAATGCGAGGATTTCCTCGATCTTGCCGGTGCCGAGCAGCGTTGCGGGCCGCGGGTCATTGATCGGAACGATGGAGCCGTTGACGACATCGAGGTCGATGGCTAGCGCAAGACCCTTGGCCTCTTCCAGCCGGCTCTCGGGCGGGCGCGAAACGGAGATGGCACCGTCGGCCTGGGCGGAACGCGCCGCGCGCGCCTGTTTCAACACAGGCACGACGACAACGGCGCGCATATCATCCCGGTGCTTTACGGTTTCCGGGATGAGGGAATCATTTTTGGTATCGCGTGTCGTGATAACAGAAAGTCCTGGTTAGGATGCGGCTTCTTCGCTTTCGAACATCTGCATCGGCTGACCCGGCATGATCGTCGAGATCGCATGCTTGTAAACCAGCTGCGAATGGCCATCGCGGCGGAGCAAGACACAGAAATTGTCGAACGAGGTCACGACACCTGTGAGCTTCACGCCGTTGATCAAGAAAATTGTCAGTGAAATCTTTTGCTTGCGAACAGTATTGAGAAACAAGTCCTGCAAGTTCTGAGAACGTTCCGCCATCGCGCCGCTTCTTTCTTTTTTGCCGACCTGAGCCGGTTAAATGTCATGATATACAGAGGTCCCGGACCGGAGATACCCTCATTCTCTCCACCCAGCGAATGTTGGTATCAAATCGCAGTCTTTTCCGCAACGTCGAAAAAGGCTTCACGGATTTTCTGTGACATGCTGCCCGGATGACCGTTGGCGATGGTCTCGCCATCGATAGAAACGATCGGAAAACATATACTTGTCGCCGCTGTGATGAAGACTTCGCGGGCTTTCATCATCTCTTCGACCGAGAAGAATCGCTCGACGATCGGCACGTCAAGCTTCGCCGCTACGTCCAGCAGTGTCGTACGCGTAATGCCGCGCAGGATGCCGTGTTCGGCGGGGCGGGTGACGAGATTTCCGTCGTGATCCACGATCCAGACGTTCGTGGCCGCCCCTTCCTTCACCATGCCGTTATGGTCGATATAGATCGCCTCCTGTGCGCCGGCCTCCTTGGCCTGCTGGCGGGCCATGGCGTTCGGAAGCAGGCCGACCGACTTGATATCCACGCGGTCCCAGCGGTTGTCGCGGACGGTGATCGCCTTGATGCCATTGGCGTTCTTCTTGGCAATCGCGGACTGATCCGTGCTCTTGGCGGTTACGACGATCGACGACGGCGTTCCGGCAGGCGGAAAGACGTGATCGCGCCGGGCAACGCCACGCGTCACCTGCAGGTAGAACAGGCCGTTACGGACGTGATTGCGGCGCAAGGTCTCGCGAATCACCAGCACCAACGCCTGACGCGTCATCGGCCAGGCGATGCGCAGCTCGCCCAGCGAACGGTTGAGGCGATCGAGGTGGCGCGTCAGATCGACGATTGCGCCATGGCGAACCTCGCAAACCTCATAGACGCCGTCGGCGAACTGATAGCCGCGATCCTCGATATGCACCATGGCATCGCTGTGCTTGACATAACGGCCGTTGACATAAGCAATTCTCGGCATGGAAGCCCCTGATCCGAATACTGTATTATTAATGCTGGGCGCGGCTCAGACGCCCAACGACTTCAGCTTGCGATGCAACGCGGAACGCTCCATGCCGACAAATTCCGCCGTGCGCGAGATGTTGCCGCCGAAACGATTGATCTGGGCGATGAGATAGTCGCGCTCGAACATTTCACGCGCTTCGCGCAGCGGCAGCGTCATGATGTGATAGTCGTTCTTGGCGGAGACCTTCGGCAGCATGTCGCCGAGGTCTGTCGGCAGCATTTCGGCCGTGATCGGCGTATCTGC
>NZ_JAUQTZ010000226.1:0-5827 GCF_059803845.1 Rhizobium sp. UFLA01-1127
GAATGCCCTCCGCTTCCTCATTCCAGACGACGGCATGCGTTTGGCCGAGGATCGCCATCTCTGTCCATTCCTGCCCCGATCGAGGCACGAACTGGCGGTCGTCGTCGCAGATCGGGCAGGTTGGCGGCGGCCGATCGCTTTCGCGGAATTGCGTGCCGCATGTGATGCAGATGAAGTGCGTCATCTCGAAATCCTCGCTGGCCTGTCTCACCGGCTCCCAGGCGCCAGACCCGCTTGGCGGCAAAGTAGGCGTTTTGTGCTATATTGGCCTGATGTCGCATGGATCAAAGCGAAAAGGCGAAGCAACGCCCATCGGCAATATCGTTTCGGACAGGAAATCGTCGTTTTCAGGCCGGCGTTTCCAAACGAAATGAGTATTCGTAGCGTATAATGACGGGCATGGTTTTCTGGCATCTTTCTGATTCTAAATCAAAAAGAGAATATTATAACAGTTTTGTGACAAGCTGGTCTTGCAAAAGGCAGGAAAACGAAGAAAGATAGTCGGCTAATTAAATTCCCGCTAATTGCCATATGTCGCCCGGCGTCCCGTTGAGCGACGCAGGCATATGGAGGATCGCCATGGCACTCATTTTTGGCCTTGTTGCCCTGGCCGGCCACATCGCTCTTCTGCTCTGGGGTACGCGCATGGTCCAGACCGGCATCCAGCGCGCCTTCGGCCCCGATCTGCGCTCCTTTCTCGGCCGGGCGCTGAGCAATCGCATGAAGGCGTTTTTTGCCGGGATCGGCGTCACCGCCATCCTGCAGAGCAGCACGGCAACCGGCCTGATGGCGTCGGGCTTCGCAGCCGGCGGACTGGTGGATCTCGTGCCGGCGCTTGCCGTCATGCTGGGCGCCAATGTCGGCACGACCCTGATCGTCCAGGTGCTGTCCTTCGATGTCGCCGCCGCCTCGCCGGCGCTCATCCTGATCGGCGTGCTGATGTTCCGCCGAACCGGGAATTCGCGCGTGCACGATCTCGGTCGCGTCATGATCGGACTTGGCTTCATGCTTTTGGCGCTGCATCAGCTTCTCGACCTGATGACGCAGTATGAGGGGTCGAAGGCGCTTGCCTATGTGCTGGATGCGATCGCCTCCACACCGGTGCTGAGCATGCTTCTGGCCGCGATCCTGACATGGGCTGCCCATTCCAGCGTTGCCGTCGTGCTGCTCATCATGTCTCTCGCAAGCAAGGGCCTTGTCGATGTCGAGCAGGCCTTTGCTCTGGTTCTCGGTGCCAATCTCGGAACTGCGATAAACCCTCTGATCGAAGGGCAATCGGGCACAGACCTGTCCGTCAAACGGCTGCCGATCGGCAATATGCTGACGCGCATTATCGGCGTGATCGCGATGATCGGTCTGCTGGAGCCAGCCACGCGCCTGTCGGCGCTGATCGATAGCGACAGTGCGCGCGCCGTTGCCAATTTTCACAGCGCCTTCAATGTCGTTCTCGCCGTGATATTCATGCCGCTGTTGCGGCCCTACGCCGATCTTTTGACCAGATTGCTGCCGCAGAAGATCGACGAAGCCGATCCTACACGTCCAAGATATCTCGATCCGGCCGCCAAGGAGACGCCCGTGGTCGCGCTCGGTGCGGCGGCACGGGAAGCGCTGAGGCTGGTCGATGTTTTATCGGAAATGCTTGCAGGCGCGAAATTGGCGCTTTCCGATACGGATCGAAAGGCGCTCACGCGGTTGCGGTCGCTGGACAATATCCTCGACAGCCTCAACACTGCGGTCAAGACCTATCTGACATCGATCGATCCGGATGAATTGGGCGAGGCCGACAGGCGGCGTCTGAACGAGATCCTGCTGTTCTCGATGAACATGGAACATGCCGGCGACGTGCTCGACCAGAATCTGCTGCCGCATCTGGCAAAGCGCTTGCGCCGGGGCCTTTCCTTCTCGAAGGAAGGGCAGCTCGAACTGGCAACGCTGTTCGACAGATTGCAGTCGAACCTGCAGACGACGGCAGCCTTGTTCATGACGCAGAACGAGAGTGCCGCGCGCATGCTGGCGGAGGAAAAGGTCATCTTTCGCAAAGCCGAGCGCGAGGGAACGGAAGCCCATTTCCAGCGTTTACGCCAGGGCGGAATCGAGACGGCCGAGACCAGCTCGCTTCACCTCGACCTGCTGCGCGATATCAAGCAGATCAATTCCCATCTGGTCGCCGCTGCCGCCTATCCCGTTTTGGAAGAGCGCGGCGAACTCTTGCAAAGCCGGACGCCAAGTCCGCTCCCACAGGCAGCCGTGATAGCGCATGACTAAAAAGACCTATCTCCGCCGTCTGGCAGGTGAAGCGGAAAAACTCTTCGCCGGCCGGTCAATCGAGCAATATGGTGCGATCTGCTTCAGGTGGCGGCCTGGGCAGCAGAATGTCGAGATCCTGCTGATCACGTCGCGCGAAAGCGGCCGGTGGATCATTCCCAAAGGATGGCCGATCGGTGGCAAGCTGCCGCATCAGGTTGCCGAACGCGAGGCCTGGGAAGAGGCCGGCGTCAAGGGAAAGGCCAGGAAGAAGAGCTTCGGCTATTATACCTATCTCAAGACGCTCGATAGCGGTGAAATCGTTCCGTCCGTCGTTCAGGTCCACCTGCTCGAGGTCGCCAGATTGGATGAGCGTTTTCCCGAACGTGGCCTGCGCCAGCTTCAATGGCTTTCGCCCGATGAAGCGGCTGCCCGTGTTCGGGAGCCGGAGCTGAAAAGCCTGCTGCGCATGGTCGGACCTGCTCTTGCACAAAAGAAGCAAGGCGATATCGCCTGAAGGCATCGGTCTGTGGAGATCCACAGGATTGCCGTCCCGCCGTGGTGCGGCACCTGCATGCGGTGAAGGCATTGTCAGGTCCAAGCAAACGTTGCATATTCCTGTCGTTGCCCACGCATCCGGGAGATTGAGATGAAAGCGATCATGTCCAAACTCGAAGCCATCCGTTTTAAACAGGACATGATCGCATATGGATTCCAATCCTCTCGATGGAGAACGGCGCCCGTCAAAAAGCCGTGAACGTTTCTTCTCAAGCTTTTTTTCTTCTGCCGGCGCAGGCAACGACGCGTCGGAACGTCTGAAGGCGCGCGCCCGTGCGAGGCGCTTCATCTCCTACTATCGGCCGCATCTGCCTCTGCTGATGGCGGACTTATTGTGCGCAGTATCGGTCGCCGCTACGGCCGTGGCCATGCCCCTGATCGCCAATCATATCGTCAACCGGCTGCCTGAACTGGCAAACGCGCCGGACGCCCTTCAGCAGATACTGTCCCTGGGCGCCATCATGCTCGGCGTCTTTCTCGTGCAGGCTCTGGCCACCTACTTCGTGGACTATCAGGGCCACGCCATGGGGGCCAGGATCGAGGCGCAGGTTCGCAGGGAGCTCTTCGAACATTGCCAGAAGCTATCCTTCAGCTTTTACGACCGCCAGCGTACCGGCCAGCTCATGAGCCGCATCAGCAACGACTCCCTTTGGCTGGGCGAGCTCTTCCACCATGGCCCGGAAGACCTCGCCATCAGCATCCTCAAATTCGCAGGCGCAATGATGGTGCTTACCCTGATCGATCCGGTCATTGCCCTCGCGATAGCGCTTCTGATCCCATTTGCCGTTGCCTATGCGCTGCATTTCAACGGCCATATGAATGCGGCGCTGCGCACCAGCAAGGAGCGGATCGCTGGAATCAATGAACGGGTGGAAGACGCATTGGGCGGCATCCGTGTCGTACAGTCCTTTGTCAACGAAAGCGATGAACTGCGCCGTTTCGAGCGGGAGAACCGGCGTTTTCTCGACAGCAGGAAATCAGGCTACCGCAGCGAGGCATTGCTCTGGGTCGGCATGGACGGGTTCTCCCAGCTGGTGACCATCATGGTCATCGTGCTGGGCGCGATCCGCATCATCACCGCCGATCTCTCGGCCGCCAGCATGCTGACGCTCCTGCTTTGCGTCGGGATACTGGTCGATCCCGTGCGGCGGCTCGATAATTTCATTCGCCTCTGGCAGGAGGGCTACACCGGCTTCGTCCGGGCGATGGAACTCGTCGAAGAAGAGCCGGAGATCGTCGACCGCCCCGGCGCTTCGCCTCTCGGCGGGGTCGAAGGGGCTATCGGCTTTCACTCGGTCAGCTTCGGCTACGAGACGGGCGAGCGGCCGGTGCTCAACAACGTGTCGTTTGCCGTCAGGCCGGGCGAGCTCGTGGCGTTGGTCGGTCCGTCGGGGGTCGGCAAGAGCACGCTGTGCAGCCTCATTCCGCGATTCTATGATGTCGGGGCAGGGAGTGTGACCATCGATGGCCGGGATGTCCGCAATATCAACCTGGCTTCGCTGCGCCGCTATGTCGGCCTGGTGCAGCAGGATATCTATTTGTTCAGCGGCACCGTCATCGACAATCTGCGCTATGGCCGTCCCGAGGCGAAAGACGAGGACATCGTTGCAGCCGCAAAGGCAGCCAATGCGCATGATTTCATCATGAGGCTTCCGCAGGCTTATCAGACCGACACCGGCCAGCGCGGTGTGAAGCTCTCAGGCGGGCAAAAGCAGAGGCTGACGATCGCCCGTGCCTTTCTCAAGAATCCGCCGGTGCTGATCTTCGACGAAGCGACCAGTGCGCTCGACAACGAGAGCGAACGTGCCGTGCAGCAGGCCTTGCTAGGCTTAGTAAAGGGCCGGGCGACCATTGTCATTGCGCACCGCCTTTCGACCGTCAGGCATGCGGACAGGATTCTCGTACTGACGCAGGATGGCATCGTGGAAGAAGGCCGGCATGATGAGCTGATGGCCGCGGGCGGCATCTATGCCGGACTGCATGGAGCGCAGGCGAGCATCTGACATCATGCGAATCGAAAGCATGTCCCTCTCGCCCACCACCGCCGATAGATGGAGGAAACGCATCGGCAGTCAGTTCAGGCCGAGGCTGCGGCGATCCGGGCTTCGGATCGCTGCCTGCCAGGTTTTCAGCTCCATCCGCGCTTCTCTGTCATTGCTGGCCGCAGATCGGTATCGGCCGGGCAGGCGGTGCCGGATGGTCCTTCTTGTACTGCACGATGATCGGCTCGAGGCTCTCCTTGGGCCAGAATTTCGGCGTGCCGATTTCCTTCAGGCAGGACTCGTTCCAATATAATCCGGATTGTGCCGGAGAGCGCCCTGCCGCGACCGCTTTGGCAACGGCCCTGATGTCCGAAGACTCGGGATAGATATAGAGGGTCGTCGGATTATCCTTCACCATGGAAATGATCTGGCTGGCGTCCGACGCCGACCAGCTCGTGCAGCCGTCGCTGCGGCCGCCAGCATATTCCACCAGTTTTCCGAGCGGAACATATCCGTCGCGGTTGGCATAGGGGCTTTGCGGATCCTTCTTCATGCATATGCCGGCAACCTTGGCCGCTGCATGTCCGCCGATCGCCCGTTGCCGTGCGTTGGCCGTCTCGCCTTCGCCATCGAACTGGATGAAGGTGCGAAGGTAGGCCGCATCCTTGGCTTGGGAGAGGCGATAGTAACCCTTGAAGGTCGTCTTCGTCTCCTCCGTCATATAAGAGCCGCCCGTCGTCAGGTTCGAGTCCATCGCATTGCCGAAGTTCTTGGCGCACATCCGTCCGTTGCCGAAGTCGGCGACGCCCTTGAGGTCGCGGCCGCTGCCGTGTCCCGAAGACACGACACGGAAAGTTTGCGTCGCCTCGCAGACGATGTAGAAGCGGCCGGCCGACTTGCCGTCATTCGGAGTGTTCGGGCGTGTCGCGTCCATGGCGAAATAGCAGGGATTCCTGACTTTGCCTTCGCTTACCTTTTGCATGTAGAGCGCGCGCGCCCTTTGCAGGATCGGCTGGGCAATCTGACCGTCACCCTGTCCGACA
>NZ_JAUQTZ010000227.1:0-5666 GCF_059803845.1 Rhizobium sp. UFLA01-1127
TTTCCGAATAGGCCAGATCCGACAGCACGATAATGTCGTGCTTCTTGGCGAAAGCGACGACTTCCTTGTAGAAATCGAGCGTCGCGACATAGGCCGTCGGGTTCGACGGATAGTTCAGGATGAGCGCCAGCGGCTTCGGGATCGAGTGGCGCACGGCCCGCTCCAGCGGCGGGAAGAAGCTGTCATCCGGCTCGACCGGGATCGAGCGGATTACCCCACCGGCCATCAGGAAGCCGAAGGCATGGATCGGATAGGTCGGGTTCGGGCAGAGGATGACGTCGCCGGGCGCCGTGATCGCCTGCGCCATATTGGCGAAGCCTTCCTTAGAGCCGAGGGTGGCGACCACCTGCGTGTCCGGGTTGAGCTTCACGCCGAAACGACGGGCGTAATAGGCGGCCTGCGCACGGCGAAGGCCAGGAATGCCCTTGGAGGAGGAATAGCGATGCGTGCGCGGGTCCTGTACCACTTCGCACAGCTTGTCGACGATCGCCTTCGGGGTCGGAAGATCGGGATTGCCCATGCCGAGGTCGATAATGTCCGCCCCGCCCGCTCGCGCGCTCGCTTTCAAACGATTGACCTGTTCGAAAACGTAGGGCGGCAAACGCCGGACTTTATGAAACTCTTCCATTTCTTTCCCCATGGGACAGCGGCCCTCAAAACCGCGCTGAAGTTCGTTGATCCATCGGCCAGCCGCGATACGAACTTGGAAATCGCGGCGCCGCAACATGCTTTCTCGAAAGATAAGGTGAATCTTGGGCGGTTATGCACGCAAAGTGCAATTCACCGGTCAGACACATCCAAATTCAGCCTGTCTGAACGCTTTGCGTCCAAATCACCTGAAACGCAAGGCTAATTCTGCGTCTGGGCTGGCTGAGCGCTGCCCTCTTTCTGAATTTCCTGCAGCGTATCCTGGCCATGTTCGGCGGCGAGCTTGCGCATTTCGGCAACGCGGCGCTGGTATTCGGCTTCCGATATCGTGCCGGCCTTGCGCTGGGCGCCGAGCGCCGTCAGCTGCTTGACCAGGTCGCCCGCCTGCTGGTCGTTGATCTGGACGTTTGCCGCGGTCGGCGGTGCGTTGAAGGAGGGATAGCCGTCCTTGTAATATTGCTGCGTGCTGGTTTCCACGACCGGCGTGCCCTTGGCGGGCTTTACGATCACCGCCTCGGGCGGCTGCTTGCGCTTGGCGTAGGCCGCCTTTTCTTCGGGCGTAGAGCAACCCGCGAGCGTCAATGCGAGAATTCCGCACATTGCACCGCAGAGTACGGAATACCGGTTCAGTCTTGCCACCATGCCGCTGCCCATAATTGTCTTCCTGCGCTATTCCTCGCTGAGGGTTGCGACTGTTAAATTTGTCGCAGCAGCAAAGCAAGAGCAGGGTTGCGTTTCATTCGACTTGTATTCCTTTTCCCGCAAGATGTACAAATGGAAAACAGAACACGAGCTGCCGCCGGGAGGATGATGCGTGACCGACAGCAAGCGGGACAATAATGAAGGTAGCAGCGGCTTTCCCGGCTTTGATCCAAAGTCAGTCGAGCCTTACATCGTCAGGGATCCCGAAGCGATGGCCGTCAATTTTGCCCGTGCGCTGGAAAACCTTGGCAAGGCGGCGTCGGCCTGGCTTGCGCCGCGTGAACGCGGTGAAAAGGTCGATACGGTTGCCGATCCTTTTACCGATATGGTCAAGACTCTGTCCAAGGTCGGAGAATACTGGCTTTCCGATCCTCGCCGGACGCTCGAGGCGCAAACGCATCTGCTGACCGGCTACTTCAGCCTGTGGACGAAGACCATGCAGCGCCTCAGCGGCGATTCGCCCGACGAGGCCGAATCCGAAGCGATCAAGGACAGGCGCTTTGCCGACGAGGACTGGCAGAAGAACCCCTTCTTCGACTTTCTGAAGCAGACCTATCTCCTGACGTCGAACTGGGCGGAAAAGCTGGTTGGTGACGCCGAAGGCCTGGACGAACATACGCGGCACAAGGCTGCGTTCTATACGAAGCAGATCACCGCCGCCTTTTCGCCGACCAATTTCGTCGCAACGAATCCGCAGGTCTATCGCGAGACCATCGCCTCCAATGCCGAGAATCTGGTACGCGGCATGAAGATGCTGGCCGAAGATATCAGCCTCGGTCACGGCGAGCTGCGATTGCGGCAGACGGACATGACGAAATTCGCCGTCGGCCGCGACATGGCGCTGACACCAGGTAAGGTGATCGCGCAAAGCGATATCTGCCAGATCATCCAATACGCGCCAGCAACGGACAAGGTTCTGAAACGGCCGCTGCTGATCTGCCCGCCCTGGATCAACAAATTCTACATTCTCGATCTCAACCCGCAGAAATCCTTCATAAAATGGTGCGTGGAGCAGGGTCACACCGTCTTCGTCATCTCCTGGGTGAACCCCGATCAGCGGCACGCGGCTAAGGACTGGACCTCCTATGCGCGCGAGGGCATCGATTTCGCCTTGGAAACGATCGAAAAGGCCACGGGAGAGCGGGAGGTCAATGCTGTCGGATATTGCGTCGGCGGGACACTGCTCGCGGCCACTCTCGCGCTCCATGCCAAGGAAAAGAACAAGCGCATTCGCACGGTAACCTTCCTGACGACGCAGGTCGATTTCACCTTTGCCGGCGACCTGAAGGTTTTCGTCGACGAGGAGCAGATCTCAGCGCTGGAAGAGCAGATGAACGTGCTCGGCTATCTCGAAGGCTCCAAGATGGCGGCGGCCTTCAACATGCTGCGCGCCTCCGAACTGATCTGGCCCTATTTCGTCAACAGCTATCTGAAGGGACAGGACCCTCTGCCCTTCGACCTGCTGTTCTGGAACGCCGATTCGACGCGCATGGCAGCGGCCAACCACTCCTTCTACCTGCGAAACTGCTACCTCAACAATGCGCTCAGCCAGGGCAAAATGGTGCTCGACGGCAAGACATTGTCGCTGAAGGACGTGCGCATCCCCGTCTACAATCTGGCGACGCGCGAGGATCACATCGCGCCCGCCAAATCCGTCTTTGTCGGCAGCCAGTATTTCGGCGGACCTGTGGAGTTCGTCGTAACGGGCTCGGGCCACATCGCCGGCGTGGTCAATCCGCCGGACAAACATAAATACCAGTTCTGGACGGGCGGCCCCATGGGCGGCGATTACGAGAAATGGCTGGCCGAGGCGAAAGAAACTCCGGGATCCTGGTGGCCGCATTGGCACGCCTGGATCCTCACGCAAGACCATCGCATGACGGCGGCGCGTCAACCCGGCGGCAAGGCCCTCAATGCGCTGGAAGAGGCACCCGGCAGCTTCGTCATGGAACGGGCATAGCAGCCACCGATTATGCAGTTTCCTTCGCCTCTCGTTCCTGCCCGCCTGATTTCGCGCTACAAGCGCTTTCTCTTCGATGCCGAGCTTGAGGACGGAACCTTCATCACCGGCTCCTGCCCGAATACCGGATCGATGCTTGGCCTTACGGCACCCGGCTCGCGCATATGGCTTTCCGAGCATGAGGGCGCGAAGCGAAAATACCGTCATGTCTTCGAACTGATCGAAGCCGACGGTACGACGGTGGGCGTCAACACCGCCATGCCGAACCGCATTGCGGCGGAGGCGATCGCGCTCGGACAGATCTCAGATCTCGGCGATTACACGACAGTCAAGCGTGAGCAGAATTACGGCCGCAATTCCCGCATCGACCTGCTCTTGACCGACCCTTTGCGGACAACCACCTATGTCGAGGTGAAAAACGTTCATTTCGTGCGCCAACCGGGTCTCGCGGAATTTCCCGATACGGCGACGGCGCGCGGCGCCAAGCATCTCGAAGAACTCGGCGACATGGCAGAGGCCGGCCATCGCGCGGTCATGCTGTTCGTGGTTCAACGTCATGACTGCGATCGCTTCCGGATTTGCGGTGATCTCGATCCGGTCTACGCCAAGGCTTATAACCGCGCTTTGACGCGTGGCGTCGAAGCCCATGCGCTGAAATGCAGGGTTTCGCCGACGGAAATCGCGCCTGCCGGGTTGATCCCGATAGACGAACCCGGCATAGCTGCATTAGAACAATTTAAGATCTCTACCGAAGGCTAGTCATGGTGAACTACATCGAAGCGGCAACGGCGCCGGCGAAGAATACGGGCGCTATCCGCATCTACGGAGAGGAAGCCTTTGCCGGAATGCGCAAGGCATGCCAGCTGACTGCCCGCTGCCTCGATGAACTGGCAGCCATCGTCAAGCCCGGCGTGCCGACCGATGTCATCGACCGCTTCGTTTTCGAATTCGGGATGGATCACGGCGCCTATCCGGCGACGCTGAACTATCGCGGCTACATGAAATCCTCCTGCACCTCGATCAACCATGTCGTCTGTCACGGAATCCCCAACGACAAGCCGCTGCGCGAAGGCGATATCGTCAATATCGACGTAACCTATGTGCTGGATGGCTGGCACGGCGATTCCAGCCGCATGTATCCGGTCGGCGAAATCAAGCGCTCGGCAGAGCGGCTTCTCGAAGTCACTTACGAATCCCTGATGCGCGGCATTGCCGCCGTTCGCCCGGGTGCCCGCACCGGTGCCATCGGCGAGGCGATCCAGACCTATGCCGAAGGCGAGCGCTGTTCGGTCGTGCGCGACTTCTGCGGCCACGGCGTCGGCAGCCTTTTTCATGACTCGCCGAATATCCTGCATTACGGCCGCGTCAATGACGGGCCGGAGCTGCGCGAAGGCATGATCTTCACCATCGAGCCGATGATCAATCTCGGCAAGCCGCATGTGAAGGTGCTCGGTGACGGCTGGACCGCTGTCACTCGCGACCGCTCGCTCTCGGCACAGTACGAGCATACGGTCGGCGTCACCGCGACGGGCTGCGAGATATTCACCCTGTCACCCGGTGGCCTCGACCGTCCCGGCCTGCCGCCGCTGCAGGGATAATTCATGGCAAAACGTCCCGCTTCTTCCAACGGACATGGCGACATGCCCCTCGACAGAGGCGGGAAGACGGAGGCGTTGGAAGATGCGCCGTTGCTTGACGAGCGGCTGTTCTTCGCCCGGCAGCCTGCCAAGCCCGCCTCGCAGACCACCAAATCCGCCGCTATCACCAAATCTGCACCAACCGACGCCGAAGCTCATTATCATGGTCACCGCGAACGGTTGCGCAATCGCTATCGCGACAGCGGCGATGCGGCCTTGGCTGACTACGAAATTCTCGAACTGCTGCTTTTCCGGCTGATCCCCCGGCGCGACACAAAGCCGATCGCGAAGGCATTGCTCGCCCGCTTCGGCACGCTTGGCGGCGTATTCGGCGCTCCGGCCAACCTGCTGACGGAGGTCAGCGGCGTTGGTGACGCCGTTGCCCTCGACCTGAAGCTGGTTGCAAGCGTCGCGCAGCGCATGCTGAAAAGCGAATTGACCGGCAAGCCAGTGCTTTCCTCTTGGAAATCTCTCATCGACTATTGCCACGCCGCGATGGCGCACGAGGCGCGCGAGCAATTCCGCCTCTTGTTTCTAGACAAGCGCAATGCGCTGATCGCCGACGAGGTGCAGGGCTTCGGCACGGTCGATCACACGCCGGTCTATCCTCGAGAAGTCGTCAAACGCGCGCTGGAGCTTTCCGCTTCTGCGGTGATTCTGGTCCATAATAATCCCGCTCGATACCCCACGGGCATTGTGGATCACGCACAGTACCGCAT
>NZ_JAUQTZ010000228.1:0-5662 GCF_059803845.1 Rhizobium sp. UFLA01-1127
GGTGCTGGAGCGCTGTTTCGCCGTCGCCGGCGCGGACGGTGCGAAAGCCGTCTCGCGTCAGATAGCCCTCCAATATCTGCGCAATCGCCGGTTCATCCTCCACGATGAGAACGAGACTGTTGTCCAATCTGATATCCTGCGTTTCTTCCGTTTTCCCTTCGGCTTTGCCGCCTTTGGCCGCACTATTGCGGACAAAGCCTGCTTTCGCAATTTCCAAACACTCCTCCAACCGTTCTCCGGCCGAATCTGAACGCGACCTTGATGGGATCTTCGCCATTTCTTGACAATCGGGATCGAGGTTGCTGTCATTCTGCCGCGGGAGATATGGCATGTGGAAATTTGCATCGCGTTTCCGGAGCTCAGCCTCCGATCAAGCGCCCTTGCGCCGGCCTGAAACGGGTGCTGCGACGGACGGAGAACTGGTGGTCATCGGCATGCTGATCATCTGGACCAGCTTGGTCTTCGTGGTTTTTACCAAACTCGATCTGGCGGTCGCGCGTTCGTTTGCCCACGGGTCCGTCTTCTGGCTGGTCGACAATCCCTTCCTGAAGGCGGTGAGGGACATAAGCCGCAGGAGTCAGCCCTATCTTCTCGGCATCATGGCGATGATCATCGTCGTGCATGCTTTTCTGCCGAGGCGGTACAGATTCTGCCCTCCCCACAAGCCTCTATTTGTTCTCTTGAGCTTTGCCGCCGGGCCGCTCCTTGTCGTGCAGATCCTGAAAGTTGCGATCGGGCGCGTGCGCCCTCGCGAACTCATCGAATTCGGCGGTACTGCGGATTTCACGCCGGTATGGCAGTTCTCCGCCGCTTGCAGCCACAATTGTTCCTTTCCCTCGGGTGAAGCTGCCGGGGCCGCTGCAGCGCTTTCGCTACTGGTGTTCATACCTGCAGCATACAGATGGATTGCCGCCTTGGTTCTGACGCCATGTTTGATGTTCGTGGCGTTCAACCGCGTCATGTTCGGTGCCCACTTCCTGTCGGATGTGATGCTCGGATGGCTCCTGACCATGTTTGTCATGGCCATGATTTGGCGCTGGATGGAGACGAATGCGAGGGCGGTCGACCGTTTTGTTACCCGCATGATGTTCCGGTGACGTCTTCGATCTTACGTGTGGATCGGCATTCTCAAAGTCCATGTGTCGCCAGAATGCGACAATGCAGACGAAATGCATGTTACAAACCTTAATACAATGTTTGTTCACCTTTCCTTGGATCAGAGGTTACTTATGTTCCATTGGCTCGCCGCTGGAGACGATTGGGGCTGGTGGGACGTTGGCGCAAGGACCTGGGTAGGGTGAGAGTGATGGGATGGGGTTGGTAGATTGGACGTTGCGTGAAATGCTCGACGTGAGGAGCCGGCGCGGGATGTGCTCCCTGAGCAATCATTTCGAGCCGTGGGTCTTGCTTGCGGTGGAAAGCTTCGAGCGGGAAATGCTGGCTTTCTACAGGCGTTCCCAATTCAAGGTTATTCAAACGGCCGCATGATCGGCAAACCGGACAAACGAACCGTTATGCGCGGCTTACCACGCGCCGTTCCGCTGTGCAGGGAAATGGTCGTCCTCACGCTTGTCTTGCCGGATCGCCCGGTTGTGCTAGGGTGCTGCGCTGCTGCCTTTGTGGAGGGCTTTCAAATGGTTACAGTGCGCGAACCGATCCTGCATCCCGTTCCGATCGAAGAATTGAGACCGACCCAGATCACCGTTGGCATGCGCGAGGTCAAGGCCAAGCGTAAGGCTTGGCGCCGCAAAGCGGAAGCCGAAGGCGACCAAGCCGGCGAGTTCCTGGGGCAACATATGGTGCCGGCTATTCGCGGCCCGCGAGGGAAATATTACGTCATCGATCACCATCATCTCTCCCTCGCGCTTTATGAGGAGGGGGTGAAGGATGTTCTCGTGACGACGGTTGCCGACCTTTCGCGGCTTGAGCGGGATTCCTTCTGGTTCGTCATGGATTGCCACGACTGGATGCATCCCTTCGACGACGAGGGGAAGCGGCGCGGCTATGAAGATATTCCGAAAAGCATCAAGGATCTGATCGACGATCCCTATCGTTCCCTGGCCGGCGAGCTGCGCCGCGTCGGTGGCTACGCTAAAGATACGACGCCGTTCAGCGAATTTCTATGGGCGGATTTTCTGCGCCGTCGCGTGAAACGCAAGGACCTCGAAAAGGATTTCAGTGCCGCGCTGGAAAGGGCGCTCGAACTTGCCAAAGGCAAGGAGGCCGACTACCTGCCCGGTTGGTGCGGTCCGGTCGCCGAATGAGTCCATTGGCCGAGCGATAAGCAGACATCCGATTGTCTGCCATGCCCGGTCGACCTGGAAGCCGCCTTTACGAAGGTGGCGCCCTTTCGGCCGACATGTTGACAGATATTGGGCAAGCTCCTAAAGGAAGCGGGTCAGCTTCGCTGGCCGTAAGCGTTTGACGTCAAGCAACGCACTCAACGATCCTCGTCGGTCGGAGTGCGTTTTTTTATGCCTTCGTCGATCGAGGAAAAGCCTGGAGATCAACATGGCTTTTCAATCGCTATCCGATCCGTCGCGTGGCCTGCTTCTGAGCACCATTCTCTTCATTTCTTATCTCTGCGTCGGCATGTCGTTTCCGATCGTGCCGCTTTATGTGAGCGGCCAATTGCAGTTCGGCAATGTCTGGGCCGGGCTCGGTGTCGGCATCGCCTTTCTCGCAACCATTCTCACACGCGGCTACGCCGGCGGGCTCTCGGATCATCGAGGCGCCAAGGTGGCTGTGGTACGGGGCTTGGCTTTCTATGTCGCAGGAGCTCTGACGGCAATGGTCGCCGGCCTGCTGGTGCAAATGCCGCTGCCGTCCTTCCTGCTCCTTCTCGTCGGCCGCCTGCTTCTGGGGCTGGGCGAAAGCCTGGTCGCGGTCGGCACTATCGCCTGGGGCATTGCTTTTGCCGGTCCGGCGCGTTCGGGCAAGGTTCTGGCTCTGGTGGGTGCGGCCATCTATGGAGCGCTTGCCGTGGGCGGCCCGATCGGTCTAGTACTGCTCGGCCGGGTCGGGTTCGCCGGTACGATGGCGATCAGCACGGTTTTGCCGTTCGTTGGCTTGCTGGCAGCCTGGCGGGTTCCCGGTGTTGCGCCTCATCCCGTCGCCGAGCGCCCGCCTTTCTGGAACGTCGTCGGCAGGATCTGGCTGGATGGTTCGATCGTGTGCCTTCAGGGCATAGGCTTTGCCGCGATCGGTGCTTTCTTCACCCTCTATTTCCTCGATCAAGGTTGGAGCCATGCCGGGCTCGGACTGACGGCCTTCGGCGTCGGTTTTGTGTTGGTGCGCGTGCTCGTCGGCCATTTGCCGGATCTTATCGGCGGCCTGCCGGTCGCCATCGGATCGCTCGCCATCGAAGCGGTTGGTCAATTGCTGATCTGGAGAGCCACCGATCCGATGCTTGCCCTGACGGGCTCGTTTTTGACCGGGCTCGGATGCTCGATGATTTTTCCGGCCATGGGTCGGGAGGTTGTTCGGCGGGTGGAGCCGCACCTGCGCGGAACGGCGCTTGGCGGCTTCTCGGCCTTTCAGGATCTCGCCTACGGATTGACCGGACCTTTTGCCGGCCTTCTGGCCGACCGCGCCGGCTATGGCAGTGTCTTCATGGCAGGTACAGCGGCCGCGATTGCAGGTTTGCTGATTGCATTGTCGCTCCGCCGGATGCGTGCGGTCGCATTCAATTGAACGACATGGCAGCCCCTCTCCGTCGGTAGGGGCTGCCTGAACTGCGTTGCCACCTTTCAGCTTTAGTCTTTGCTTCCCGGCACATCGCTATGGGGCCGCTGTGGCACGGGGCCACCTACAAGGTTTGGAAAACGATGCCGTAGTGATAGGGCGGCAGTTCGATCACGGCCTGGGACTTGAAGCCACGGGTCTCGACAATTGCCGTGACCTCTGCCGGCGCCATGCGCATCTCGGTCTTGGGACCGCGCGGCCGCCCGAGCACCGTGGTCTCCTCGCGCGGCCGAGCTTCCCAATTGATGATGGCGAATAATCCTCCTGGAACGAGCACCGAATGAACGGCGCAAGCGAGGCCGGGCTGATCGGGAACGCCATGGAACGTGTTCGCCATGAGGACATAATCGACCTTTTCCGTAAGGTGTGCGGCTATGTCACGTGCATCGGCTCGGATCCATTTTCGCACCGACGCGCCTTGCCGTGCGACTTCCGCTTTGGCCATTTCGATCGTGGCTTCATCGAGATCGAGCGCATAGACCTTTCCGGCAACGAGCTCGGCCAGCGGCGCCGTAAAATATCCGTCGCCGCTGCAAAGATCGAGAACCGTCATGCCCGGCAGGATGCCAAGCGCCTCGAGGACGGCCCGCGGGTCGGGCCAAAGGGCTGCCCACCAGTCGCGGTCCGGCATCGAGGTCGCAGGAAATGCTTCTGCCATTGCGGACCTCCGCAGCTAGCTGGCTTCAGGAAGCACAGGATATCATCATGTCGCGGCATCAGAATATTGCCTGCGGCGAATAAAAAAGCACCGTCCCGACATCATGCGATACCGGCAGGAAATCGCCGCCGGCAGCCGAGCCGGAGCAGTGCGCGCGGCGGGATCATCCTACGCGGGGCATCGTCAAATGAGGATCAGGCTACCGCATCTGCAATATGATCGGGCTGCTGCTTGCCGGGTCCGTATGCTCGCGCAAGGTCGTTACATCGTTTGCGGCAACCGCTCCTCCACGATTTCCCCAGGACGAGCGCACGAATGTCAGTACATCGGCAATCTGCTGGTCCGAAAGTTGCTGGCGGAACGGCGGCATGCGATACGCATCCGGAATGCCGCTTGCCACGATGCGGCTGGAGCCATTCAGCGTCGTGTTGATCTGCGACGCGTTTTCTTTGGCAAGCGAAGCGGCGGAGCCCGCGAGCGGCGGAATCCATTGCTGCTTTCCGCGGCCATCGATCCCGTGACAGAAGCTGCATTTGGCCGCGAATGTCTGCGCGCCCGGGATGTGTTCGCGCGTGGTGAGCGAGACGTTCTGGGCGGTACCTTCATCATATTGCCAGGGCGTGCGGTCGCGGCTGGGGTCGCCGGGCAACGATTTCAGATAGTGGCTTATGGCTTTAAGGTCGTCATCGGTCATGAACTGCGTCGAATTGTTGAACGCATCCGCCATGGAGCCGAAGACGACGGCATGACCGTTCCTGCCGGTCTTGAGGAAAGTGTAGATATCGTCCTCGCTCCAGCGGCCAAGGCCGGTATTCGGGTCGCCACGCAGGCTCGGCGCATACCAGCCGTCGAGAAGGGCGCCGGAGAGATAGAGCGGACTGCTTTCGTCAAGCGCCTTTTCCGCCATGGTGATCGCGCGCGGCGTATGGCAGCTGCCGCAATGGCCAGGTCCCTGCACGAGATAGGCACCCCGGTTCCAGCGATCGTCGCCGGCGGCTTTCGCTTCATAGGCTCCGCTTTCGGTGAAGATCGCGTTCCAGAGCGCGAGCGGCCAGCGCATGTTCATCGGCCATTTGATATCCGAGGGTCTGTCCGTCTGTTTCACAGGCTCGACCTTGCTGGTGAAATAGGCATAGAGCGCGCGGATGTCGTCGTCGCTCATCTTTGCATAGGAGGGATAGGGCATTGCCGGATAGAGGCGGTGTCCGTCTCGCGCAACGCCCTGGCGGACGGCGCGGTCGAAATCGGCCAGCGTATAGT
>NZ_JAUQTZ010000229.1:0-5585 GCF_059803845.1 Rhizobium sp. UFLA01-1127
CCTTTAGGGCCATCTTCTCCGTAACCGAAGGTCACGCCCGGCCAGATGATGTGATCGAACCAGGCCTTGAGGAGAGAGGATGGCCCGAAGTTGATCATGCTGGACCCAATGACGACGGTGTCGGCATGACGCAGTTCATCGACCAGTGCTTCGGCGAGCGCGACGGCTTCCGCCTGTTCAGGCGTGCGGCTCTCCGATGGTATCGCGCGGCCGTTGATATAGGCCGGCGCAATGTGCTGCAGCGGGTTTGTCGCCAGATCGCGGACGGTGATCGTGCCGCCGGAGCGGGCTTTGAGCCCTTCCGCGATTTCCGTTGCAAAACGAGTGGACAGGCCCTCTGCGCCGCGTGGGCTTGAGGTTACGAGTAGAATGCTGGTCATGATTGCTCCCTGCGGGTGTCTAGTGGTAAATAATAGTTACTGACGCTATTATGGTAACCGGGACAATTCCCGCAAGAAGGCACATTCATGGCACTCAGTCACACCGATTTTCCTATCCCCGGCGACGGTTACGACTGTCGGATGGTCCGAGAAATCCTTGATCTGGTCGGCGACAAGTGGAGCTTGTACGTCATTGCCACGCTGAAGGGCGGTCCTGTCCGTTTTAATCAGTTGCGCCGCCGTATTGATGGTATCTCGCAACGGATGCTGACATTGACCCTGCGCGGGCTGGAGCGTGACGGGCTGGTGAAGAGATCGCTGTTTCCCACCATCCCGCCTCGTGTCGACTATGAGCTGACCGATGTCGGACGGACGTTGCTTGCCCCGGTGATGGCGCTCGTAACCTGGGCTGATTCCAATCAGGATATCATTCAGGATGCTCGAGTGCGCTACGACGCCGGCCTATAGTTTTTTATGGCTCGGGTGGGTGAGAGGAGAACACGAGGCGCGCCTGATCGAAACAAATCCGGCCAGCGGGCAGGGGATATGATTGATCCCATGCGCCAATTCCCGGAGCAGGCATCTGGAAATTACGTGAGAGCCGCGTGCGGCGGGATGGCGCCGCTGCGCCTTTCGCGCGCCGCGGAGAGGATGGCAACCACGCAGGCCAGGGCAAGCGCGACAGCGCCGAGCACGGGCAAGCTGCGATAGCCATATCCACTTTCGAGCAGAGCGGCGCCGACGCTTGCCGCGATCGCAATACCGATATTGAATCCCGATGGGATGAGCGAGGAGGCAAGGCCCGGCGCATCGGCGGTCCACATCAGGATGCGGGCCTGGATGGGAGTGCCAATCGCAAAATTAAGGGCACCCCAAATGAAAATCGTCAGGCTCATCAGCAAGGGATAGGGGCTTACCAGGTAAAGGGCGACGAGTATCGCGGCCTGAATGGCGAGCAGCACGATCAGCGAAGGCATCAGTTTCCAGTCCGACAGCCGGCCGCCAATCACAACACCCAGTGTTGCGCCGACGCCATTGAGCAGGAGCACCCAGGGGATGAGCATGGCATCTAGACCCGTCACTTCGCGCAAAAGCGGGGTTATGTAGGTGAACGGCACCATTTGCCCGATCATCAGCGCGAGCATCATGATAAGTGATGTCCAGACCTGCTGGCGGCCGAGAACGCGCACTTCGCGGCTCAGGTGGCCGGATTGCTGGGCTTCGGCTTTCGTCGGCGGGATCAGCGCCCATATCGCGGCCAATGCGAGGGCGCCGACCAAGGTCATTGCCCAAAACGTCGTGCGCCATCCCCAAAGGCCACCGATTGCCGCGCCGACAGGGACGCCGATAATATTCGAGACGGTCAAGCCTGCGAGGATCACGGAGACCGCGCGTCCTCGAAACGCCTGCGGGACGAGGCCGACTGCAACCACCATGGCAATGCCGAAATACGCGCCGTGAGCGATGGCGGTCGCGACGCGGAAGAAGAGCATGGCTGCGAAGTCCGGAGCGAGCGCACAAGCGACTTGGCCCAAGCAGAAGACGATCGTCAGGGAAAGGAGAATGGTGCGGCGCGAAACCCGTCGTGTCGCCATGGTCAGGAAAGGTCCGCCGAGCGCAATTCCGAGCGCATAGCCGGAAACCAGATAGCCGGCAAAAGGAATCGAGACACCTAAGTCCTGAGCCACATCCGGAAGAATGCCTGCGATGACGAACTCGGTCGTGCCGAAAGCAAACGCGGCCAGAAACAAGGCAAACAGGGGTAAGGGCAAATCCAACTCCCATATAAGGACATAAGGATTTCTTTATATTGCAACAAAGAAGACATCAAGCGTGAGTTGCCGCCAATGCCATTCTCTGCACAAGTCCGGCGTTTTCGAATAGTTTCGAGCCGTGCGTATATCTGTCGTTTCGCGTTCGATCCTTGACAAGCGGAGAATGTTTGTGAAGTTTGGCCGTCATGAGTGAGGTGGCTGATTGGTTATCTTATACAAGTCCGATCAGTCGGAAAAACGCTGCCGAGGCGGTGTTTGAGGATGTTCGTTCGGCAATTACATCGGGACGGTTGGCGGTCGGGACACGGCTGCCCGCCGAGTCGCAGCTTGCCGCGCGTTACGGTGTCAGCCGCCCCATCATCCGTGAGGCGCTCCGTTCCCTTCAAACACTGGGCCTGACCCAGACGCGCACCGGCAGCGGCACCTATGTCGTCACCTCGACACCCGGTCCGGAGCTGCGTTACGGCGGCTATTCTGCCCGCGACCTGATCGAGGCGCGACCCTTCATCGAGGTTCCTGCTGCAGGCTGGGCGGCGCTGCGGCGCACGGAGGAGCAATTGGCGGGATTGCTTGAGCTCTGCGAAGAAATGGATCGAGAGGACGATCCCTTGAAATGGGTGAATCTGGATTCGGAATTCCATTCGACGATCGCCGAATCTTCGGGGAATGCGGTTTTCGCCAAGATCGTATCCGACGCCCGCGATGCGCTGATGCGCCAATCGGAGCTGGTCAACATGATGGCCCAGCGCCGCTTGGCCTCGAATGTCGAGCACCGGCGCATCGTCGAGGCGATTGCGGCGGGTTCGGAACAAGAGGCCATCGCGGCGATGGAAGCTCATCTCGGTCAGGTCAAGCGGGTGGTGACCACGATTATCGGCGAGGATCAGCCTCAGCATTGAGGGCGGCGGGCAGGTTGGCGAGCCGCTCTGGCTGCAGCGCCTCGAAAAGCTCCTCGGCGGTCAGGTATCCATGGTCCAGCACGATCTCCGGCACCGTGCGTCCGCTCGCCAGCGCCTCGCGGGCAACCTTGGTGGCTGCCTGATAGCCGATCAGCGGATTGAGCGCCGTGGCGAGGCCGATCGACTCGTGCAGGCGTTGCGCCATCAGAGCGGGATTGGCCGCGATGCCGTCGACGCAGCGTTCGGCAAGGATGTGGCAGGCTGCGGTCAGATGCAGGATGCTTTCCGACAGCGAACGCACGATAATCGGTTCGAAGGCATTGAGCTGGAGCTGGCCTGCTTCCGCCGCCATGGTCACGGTGATGTCGTTGCCGATAACCGAAAACGCCACCTGGTTGACCATTTCCGGGATTACCGGATTGACCTTGCCGGGCATGATGCTCGAACCGGCCTGCATGGCCGGCAGGGTGATCTCGCCGATGCCGGCGCGAGGGCCGGACGACAAAAGGCGCAGATCGTTGCAGGTCTTCGAAAGCTTGACTGCAACGCGTTTCAGCACGCCCGACAGATGGACGAAGGCACCGGGGTCCTGTGTTGCCTCGATGAGGTCGCTTGCAGTAACCAGCGGGCGGCCTGTCAGCCGGACGAGATGGGCGCAGGCAAGGGCGGCATAGCCGACCGGCGCATTAAGGCCGGTGCCGATGGCGGTAGCGCCGAGGTTGACCTCATGCAGGAGAGCGGCCGATTCGATCAGGCGGGACCGGTCTTCACCGAGCATGACGGAAAAGGTCCTGAATTCCTGGCCGAGCGTCATCGGCACGGCGTCCTGCAGCTGCGTGCGGCCGACCTTCAAAATGCCGTCGAATTCCTTGGCCTTGCGTTCGAAGGCTTCCTGCAGCGTTTCCATTGCCGCCGCCAGTTCGTCGATTGCCTCGATCAGCGCGACATTGACGGCCGTCGGATAGGCGTCGTTGGTCGATTGGCTGAGATTGACATGATCGTTCGGATGCAGATGCGCATAATCGCCCTTGGCATGGCCAAGCAGCTCAAGCGCACGATTGGCGATGACCTCGTTGGCATTCATGTTGGTGGATGTACCGGCACCGCCTTGAATCACATCGACGACGAATTGTTCATGCAGCTCGCCGGCGCGGATTTCCCGGCAGGCCCGCACGATGGCATCGAGCCTTTCTTTGGTAAGTAGGCCAAGTTCATGATTGGCAAGCGCGGCGGCCTCCTTGACGAATGCGAGGCCGCGGATGAGATGCGTATAGCGCCCGATCGGCGTGCCTGTTACCTGGAAGTTTTCAGCCGCTCTTGCAGTGTGCACCCCCCAATAGGCATCGGCCGGGATGTCCTTTTCGCCCAACAGGTCATATTCGCTTCGCGTCTTGACCACATTATCCTCCTATGGTCGAAATCAAGTTGTATCTGTCAAGCTGTATGACAGATTTTAATTCTGTTATCGATTGCGCCGAACCGCGTCAACAAGCCTGATGCTGGGTTGACCTCAGGCAAATTCTATGTCTAAGAGGAAAAATCTGTCATACAGCATTACAGCATGACCGGCGATCGCTGACTTCGATCGGCGGCTTGATTGAAGCGAAAGGGCATCCTGTCGGGCGCAAGCGAGCGCCTCGGACCTGTCCACGGACAAACGGCTCAAGGGAGGAGCAATGTCAGTCGAAACCATCCAGGAAACCATTCAGAATGTGCCGGCAGATCGCCAGCCGCCGGCCAATGAGGATCTTGGCTATCACAAGGCGCTGAAGCCGCGTCAGATCCAGATGATCGCGATCGGCGGCGCGATTGGCACTGGACTTTTCCTCGGTGCTGGCGGGCGGCTTGCCGCAGCCGGCCCGGCGCTGATCTTCGTCTACGCGATCTGCGGCTTTTTCGCCTTCCTGGTGCTGCGTGCGCTTGGTGAGTTGATCATGCACCGCCCGAGTTCGGGCTCCTTCGTCTCCTATGCCCGTGAGTTCTACGGCGAGAAGATGGCCTTTGCCGTCGGCTGGATGTATTGGCTCAACTGGGCGATGACCTCGGTTGCCGATGTGACGGCCGTTGCCCTCTACATGAACTTCTTCAAGCATTACGTTCCCGTCCTTGCCGGTATCGATCAGTGGGTTTTCGCACTGATTGCCCTGATGGTCGTGCTGGTCATGAACCTTCTGTCGGTCAAGGTTTTCGGCGAACTCGAATTCTGGTTCAGCCTTGTGAAGGTCCTGGCGCTCGTCAGTTTCCTCGTCATCGGCATCTATTTCGTCGTCTCCGGCACTCCCATTGCCGGCCATTCGGCAGGCTTCAGCATCATTAGCGACAGCGGCGGCTTCTTCCCCAATGGCATTCTGCCAGCCTTCGTCATCATTCAAGGCGTGGTCTTTGCCTATGCATCGATTGAGCTGATCGGCACGACCGCCGGCGAGACGGAAGATCCGCGCAAGGTCATGCCCGGTGCGATCCGCACGGTGGTCGCCCGCCTGCTGATCTTCTATGTCGGTTCGGTTCTGCTTCTGTCGCTGCTTCTGCCC
>NZ_JAUQTZ010000022.1:2500-59935 GCF_059803845.1 Rhizobium sp. UFLA01-1127
AATTCTGACATTTTTGTAAGTACTTGATATACAACTTGTTTTTGTATGTGGCAGCAGATGGGAGGGAAATTTCTTCTCGGAAGCTCCGAAAATCTTGTCCAAACGGTCAAAATTTTCGCGATTGCCCACTTGCCTCCGGCTTCTTTCGAATATGCCGCTTCTCCAACCTGTCCGGCACGTCCACCAGAACCGTCGAACGGAGGATGAGCCATGGTTGCGCCCCTTGCACGCAAACCCCAGAAAACCCGAGATTTTACATGAGCTCTCTGCTATATATTAGAGAAGGGAGGAAACAATGCACACAACAAGACCGGAAAGCATTATCGAAGTCAGTTTCGACAGCGCCAATGGACGACGCGCACTCGGTATCATGAACATGCGCCAGGCATTGGATCTGCCCGACCTGCCGAGCTTTACCTATACCCATCCGGATCCGCTGAAGGCGGCCGCCGGCATCGTGCTCAGCCAGGAAGAGCTCAGGCGATTCATGACCTGCCACTGAGCGGGCACTCGCGCGCAACGCACCGATCGCGCGTTAGCGCGGTTGTCGGATAGTCACGCCTGTTTCAGGCTGCTTTTCTTTCCATCATCGCCAGCGGCAGCAGGACGACGGCACTCAGCCCGCCTCCTTCGCGATCCTCGAGACAGAGTGCTCCGCCCTGCGCGTCGAGAATCTGGCGAACGATCGCCAGGCCCAGACCACTGCCGCCGAGATCGCGATTGCGCGATTCTTCCAGCCGCACGAAGGGCTCGAGCACCTCCTTGCGCCGCTCTGCGGGGATGCCCGGCCCACGATCGCCGACGACGATGGCACCCTGCTCGCCGCGACGCTCGACCGCGATATCGGCCCTGCCGCCGTAACGCAGCGCGTTATCCATGAGATTGTCCAGCACTCGCACCAGAGCAGTCTCCGTCATCGTCACGGCTATCGACTGCCCGACCGGCGTGAAGCCGACGAGATCCTGCTCGTCCTGCCGTTCGGCGAGATGACCTCGAATGGCCGCATCGAGATCGACAACATTCTTACCATCCGAGACGACGGTGCTGCGGGCAAAGCCGAGCGCATCCTCCACGAGCCGCTGCATGGCTTCGACATCAGCGATCGCCCGATCGCGATGCGGCGTTTCCGGCATCATTTCCATGCGCAGCCGAAAACGGGTGAGATAGGTCCTCAGATCATGCGAAATCGCCCCGAGAATCAAGGTGCGATTGCTGACCAGAGCGGCGATGCGCAATTGCATGGCGTTGATCGCTTTGATCAGCATGCGCAATTCGCAGGCTCCCCTTTCCGGAATATGGACCGGCTGCAAGCCATTGCCGATCGAGTTGACGGTACGGGACAGGCGCGTCAGGGGCCGGGTTTCCCGTGCCACCGCGACGATGGCGATGACTGCGACCAGCATGCCGAGGACGCCCGAGATAAGGCCGATGGGAATGCCGTTCAATCGCACCGTCGGCGTGTCGGGCAGGCTGAAGACGGCAACCTTGCCGCCGGCAATGCCGATCGACACTTCTATGATCCTGTCCGGCGCACCGACGGAGAACCAGCCCTGCGGCTTTTCGGAGAGCGAACGCATGCTGAAATAGCGATTGCCGAGGGCGATCGCCGCAAATTCGCGGGCGAGCTTGTCGCTAAGCGTCAGATCGGACGCCTCCTCCCGGCCAGGAGCCGGCAGATCGGCCAGGTGGATCGCCAGGCCATTGGCATTCAATGCCCGCACGGCTGCCTGCTGCGCCTCAGGCGGAATGGCATCGAGAAGACGGATCGCGGTCTTCACCTGCTTGGCGGGCGACCGCTCCGGATTGAACGGTGTATCCGGCCTCAGCTGCGCGGCCGCAAAGGCTGCAAGCTGAATGATGAACAGCGCCACGGCGACGATCATGATGATGCGGGCGACCAGACCGAGTTTCAGCATGGTTCAGACATCCTTCACGTCCATTGTGAGGAGATAGCCGGCATTGCGCACGGTGGTGATGATCTGAGCACCGTCCGGCAGACAATGGCCGAGCTTGGTACGCAGGCGGGAGACCGTAACATCGATCGTGCGGTCGAAAGGATCGGCGCCGCGGCCACGGGTCCAGTCGAGCAATTGCTCGCGCGACAGCACGCGGCGCGGCCTTTCGAGAAAACAGACCAGCAGATCGAACTCCGCGGTCGTCAGGTGCACGACGCGCTCTCCATCCATCTCGATCACCCGGCCGTCGAGATCGACGGTCAGCCCGGCGACACTCTTGCGCCTTGACGGAGTTCCGGCGTCTTCCGCCCGCTCCGGGCCGGAGCGCCGCAGGATGGCGCGGATGCGGGCCAGAAGCTCGCGCGGATTGAACGGCTTGCCGAGATAATCGTCGGCGCCCATTTCGAGACCGAGAATGCGATCGATGTCTTCCGTTTTCGCCGTCAGCATCAGGATCGGCACCTTGCTGCGGGTACGGATGCGGCGGCAGGCCGAGAGGCCGTCTTCGCCCGGCAGCATCAGATCGAGGATGATCAGATCCGGAAAGCCCTTGGACAGAACGCGGTCCATGCCGGCGGCGCTGTCGGCCACCTGCACGGAAAAACCCTCACGGCTCAGGAACTCCTCCAGGAGCGCCCTGATCTCGCGGTCGTCCTCGACCAGAAGAAGCGATGCGGAAACCATGGCCCTTCCATGCGGGGCGAGAGGTCGTTTTGGCAACAGGGAAACGGCCGCCGTTACAAACTGTAACAAATTTCCGCGGTTTTGAAAAATCCCAGCAAAGGAAGCCGTGCAATTTCCCAGACAACCGCGATCCCTCCGGAGCGAACGGCGGCAGTCTCGCTGCCGTCTACCCGACCCCATCGCCCGCTCCGGTCCGCGACAGGGCTCGCACCATGAATGCGAGCCCTGTCTGCCTGCGAATTTTGCCTTTCAAGCCTGCCCTTCTCCGGCTTTATCCTCGACAATGCGATTTGCGTCCCGTTCGCCTCCGTGCGAAAGGATTTCCTTAACCGGCGGCAGAGCCGGGTCACGGCAACAAGCGCATGAGGCAAGACGGTTGAGCCAACGGCAATCACCGCAAAGATCCGGCAAGGCGACAAAGCGCGCTCACGAGCCTGAAGGCAAGCGCGTGACCTTGCCGCGGGCGCTCTCCAAGCTCGGTTATTGTTCGCGCACCCAGGCGGAAGCGCTGATTGCGGCCGGCCGCGTGAGCGTCGATGGCCGCAAGATCTCCGATCCCGCTACCTGGGTCGATCTGGAGAATTCGAAATTCGCAGTCGATGGCGCGGAGATAGCGGCGGAGAAGAAACTCTATTTCATGCTGAACAAGCCGCGCGGGCTGGTGACCACCCGCGACGACCCCGAAGGGCGCCCGACGGTCTACGACTGCCTGAAGAACATCGATGCGCGTCACCTCGCCCCCGTCGGGCGGCTGGACAAGGCAAGCGAAGGGCTGCTGCTCTTCACCAATGACACCGTACTCGCCCAGACCCTGCTCGATCCGGTCAGTCATGTCGGCAAGACCTATCATGTGCAGGTCGACCGTATCATGGACCACGAGCAGCTTGGGCGTATGGAACGCGGCATCATCGACGACGGCGAGCTGCTGACCGCCAGTTCCGCCCGCCTGTTGCGCAGCGGCGACCGCAACGGCTGGATCGAGGTGGAGCTCAAGGAGGGCCGCAACCGCCAGATCCGGCGCATGCTGGAAGCGCTCGGCATCGAATGCCTGCGGCTGGTGCGCGTTGCCTTCGGCGATATCGCGCTCGGCGATCTGCCGAAAGGCGCGGTGCGCGCCTTGACTGAGGCCGAAATCCTCGGGTTGCACCGGAGTGCCGGAATGAGGGTCAACAGATAGAAGATGGATGCAATGCAACCTCATGACTTTTGGCAGGAGCTGCATCCACCCGGCACCTTCGATCCGATGGCGGAGCGTGCGGACTTCTATCTGGCCGAGCTACCAGACGGGCGTCAGCTCCGTCTGCCGATCCGCGTGCTCGGCGACGGCGACCATGCGCTAGCGTCGCTGATCGTCAATCAGGCAAGTTTTGCCGTGCAGGAGGCGCTGGCGGAGGCGCTTGCGGCACGAATCGCGGCCCATGGCATCGATGTCGTGGCCGGCTTGCCCACGCTCGGCCTGACGCTCGCGGCGGCCGTGGCGCGTGTGCTCGGCCATGCGCGCTATGTGCCGCTCGGAACATCGCGGAAATTCTGGTATCGCGAGGAGCTGTCGGTCGCGCTCTCCTCCATCACCACGCCGAACCAGGAGAAGCGTCTTTATATAGACCCGCGGATGCTGCCGCTGCTGCAGGGAAAGCGCGTGGCGCTCATCGACGACGTCATTTCCAGCGGCGCCTCGATCGCCTCCGGGCTTTCTCTCCTTTCGTCCTGCGGTATCGAGCCTGTGACGATCGGCGCGGCCATGCTGCAATCCGAACGCTGGCGTGATCGCGTCGACATGGACGGCCGGCGATGGAGCGAGCGGATCGTCGGGGTATTTTCGACCCCCATCCTCGAGCGCAGCGAAAACGGCTGCTGGTATCGGCCGGGCTGAGCGATTTTCGCTCCGTCAATCCAACGAACAGAGCCGATTGCCTATTATTATCCATGAAAACCGTTCCGATTTCGGCCGCAATGCGTTAAGGGTCCGCTCAAGAAGCATCCGCCGGGCGGATGCACGAGCCTATTGGTGGACGCGTTGCGAATTCTCTCCGAAGCCCATTTCCCGGAATTGCCCAACTACTATCGCGGCAAGGTGCGCGAGAATTACGATCTGCCCGACGGCAGCCGCATCATCATCAGTACCGACAGGCTGAGCGCCTTCGACCGCATCCTTACGTGCATTCCCTACAAGGGTCAGGTTCTGACGCAGACGGCGCGCTACTGGTTCGAGCAGACGCGCGATATCTGCCCTAACCACGTCATTGACTATCCGGACCCGAACGTCGTCGTCGGCAAGCGGCTGAACATCCTGCCCGTCGAAGTCGTCGTCCGCGGCTATCTCGCCGGCACCACGGGCACATCGATCCTGACACTCTACAAGAAAGGTCAGCGCGAGATGTACGGCATCACGCTGCCCGACGGCATGCGCGACAACCAGATCCTGCCGGAGCCGATCATCACCCCGACAAGCAAGGAATTCGACGGCGGCCACGACGAACCGCTGACGCCGGCCCAGATCATCGAGCGCGGGCTTCTGACCGAAGCGCAATGGCAGACGCTGTCGAATTATGCCCTGGCACTGTTCGCGCGCGGACAGGAGATCGCCCGCAAGCGAGGACTGATCCTGGTCGATACCAAATATGAATTCGGAACCGACGAAAACGGAACCATCGTTCTTGCCGACGAAATCCATACGCCCGACAGCAGCCGCTATTGGCTCGCCGACAGCTATCAGGAGCGCTTCGATAAGGGCGCGCGCCCGGAAAGCTTCGACAAGGATTTCGTGCGGGCGTGGGTCACCGAACGCTGCGATCCCTATAAGGATGAAATTCCGGAAATCCCCGCAGACCTCATCGAGCAGACTTCCAAGGTCTATATCCGCGCCTACGAGGCGATCACGGGCACGGCTTTCGTACCCGATGATCGCGGCGCAACGCCGCGTGACCGTGTTCGCGCAAGTCTGGCGCGCTATTTCATTTAGAGACAGTCCGACCGGTCGTTTCACGCGATCGGCGCGCTCTGATGCCGCCTTGCGGTTGCTTAACTTAAGGGTTCTTTAACATATCGCACCCTTGAGTGGTGCGCAAAAGGGTATGTTTTTTGCAACACTTTAGATTTTTTTTACCGGAACCCTGATATTTCGCCCGATCCCACATATGTTCGCTGCCGAGAATTCGTAAAAGCCACTGTGCTATTGCAAAACTCGTTGTTAAATTGACGCCGACCGCTTCGGGTCACTGTTTGTATCGCGTAAGACTGGAGCGCCGGCACTTGGGGTCATGCCGATCCCGAAAAAACACTGATCAGTAAATTGAATTGTGGGACAATGTGATGGTTTCCATTCGTACTGCCGCCCCCGCCCTGCTGCTTGTTTTGGCAGGCTGCGTCAGCGGCCCAGATCATAAGCCACCGGAAATGCCTCTCCCGGCCAAATTCTCGGAGGGCGGTACGAAGGCGAACGGCGATGTCGCCGGTTCGCAGTGGTGGACCGCTTTCGGCGATTCCAAGCTGAATGCCTTCGCCGCACAGGGACTTGCCCAGAACCTTAACATCCAGCAATCGCTGGAACGCATCAATCAGGCCGAAGCCGCCGTCGTCACGGCAGGTGCAGGCGGCCTTCCGAGCCTCACCGTCACCGGCGACCACACGACCAGCGGCCAGAAGGGCTCGCTGCGCACGCAGACCGAAACGCGCAACATCACCGGCGGCGGCGCCTCGGTTTCGTGGCTGCTTGACCTCTGGGGCCAATATCGCCGGGCGCGGGAAAGCGCCAATGCTTCGCTCGATGCCGCTTACTCCACCGTCGACGTCCAGCGGCTAGCCTTCCTGTCGGATCTGGCCACCAGCTACGTCAATGCCCGCTATTACCAGACGCTCATCTCGATCGCTCAGGAAAACCTGAAGTCCCGCCGCGATACGCTTTCGCTGACGAAGTTCCAGCTCGATGCCGGCGCTGCGTCCCGCCTGGACGTGGTTCAGGCCGAAGGTCTCGTCAACCAGACCCTGGCGTTGGTGCCTGGTTATGAAATCAGCTACCGTCAGCAGGTGCATCACATCGCGACGCTGCTCAACGTGCCTTCCACGACGATCATCGCGCAGATGCAGGGCGGCGGCAAACAGCCGGTGTTCCGCGGCAACGTTCATACGGGTATTCCGGCCGATCTCATCCGGAACCGCCCCGACATTCGCGTCGCAGAGCGCACCCTTGCTGCTTCGACCGCCCAGATCGGCGTGGCCGAGGCCAAGCTCTTCCCATCGATCACGCTCAGCGGCTCGATCCAGCCTTCCTACATCCATAGCTCGTCTGCAAGCGGCAGCCTGACCAGCTGGTCGTTCGGCCCGTCGCTGAACCTGCCGATCTTCGACGGCGGCAGCCTGCGCGCCGGCGTCAAGAGTGCGGAATCCACGAGCCGCGAAAACTATCTCGCCTGGCAGCAGACCGTGCGGCAGGCGGTGGAACAGGTCGAAAATTATCTGTCGGCCGTCAGTCGCGATGCGCAGACGATTTCTGCGCTTCGCGCTCAGGTCAAGTCCTACCAGGAAGCCCTGCAGCTTTCGACCGCAAGCTATAAGGATGGCGCATCCTCGCTGCTCGACGTTCTCGACGCACAGCGCAACGTGACGGCTGCCCAGCAGAGCCTGGCGCAGGCCGTTCAGCAGAACGCCAACGACTACATCTCGCTGAACGTCGCGATCGGTGCCGGATATGTGCCGGCGGGCAAGGCAACCATGGCCGAGGCTCCGGCCAAGGTCGTCAAGGTTTCGGCCAAAAAGTGAACTAGCAGGATGCCGGCATTGCCGGCTATTATCAAAACCGCCGCGGGCGACTGCGGCGGTTTTTTTGTTGCCGCAATTCGGCCCTGAGAACGAAAATGGCGCGCTCCGCTTTCGCATGAAGCACGCCATCGCCATAAAAACAAAAAGGCCGGAATGATCCGGCCTTTCGCCATCCGCCATCACATCAGTGCCAGTACATCCGTGGTCAAAGGCAAGGGCGGAACTGCAGCCAGATTGATCATGAAAGGTTAACGCATAGTTAACGCCACTTCCATGATTTCAAAGGTGTAAACGGCTCGCTTTCCAGCGCGCCAGCACCCATCGGCTGCATGACTTTCAGTTATATCGGCGCGCAACGTGGCGATTTCAAGACCGTGCTCGCAATTTCTTCGATGAGGCCTTTAGGCAACCGACGCCGCGGCGACAGCAGCTCCCCAAATGTAAGTAAAATCTATCAAAAGAATCGGATCGCTTTTCGTCCTTTGCAAATCGTCGTTCAAGCTGCGTTCATGCGGATGCCCTTAAAACACATGCAAGGATTGAAGATGCGCCGTGGAATTCTACCAAATTTCGTGCATGCGCAGGCCTTTATCTTGCCGGATTTGGGAAGTCTTAGCGAATGGCGCAGGCGCAGTTTGCGGAACAGATACCGGACGGCGATCTCGCGACGACGATGCGCAAAGGGGGAGTATTTATGAGGTTGAAGGTTCTTGCCGCGAGCATGCTGGCTGCACTTGTTGCGCTGCCGGCCATCGCGGAAGCTGCGGAAGGCTTTGCCACCGCAAACGTCAACATGCGGTCGGGTCCGAGCACGGCCTATCCGGCGGTGACCATGATTCCCGTCGGTGCGCCGCTTCAGATCAACGGCTGCCTCAACGAAACGCCCTGGTGCGACGTTTCCTTCTATGGCGGCCGCGGATGGGTTGCCGGCCGCTATATCCAGGCGACCTACCAATCGCGCCGCATCTATGTCGATCGGCAGTATTATCGTCCGCTCGGCATCCCGACAGTGGTCTTCAACTTCGATGATTACTGGGGCCGCTATTATCGCGGCCGCGACTTCTACCGTGATCGCGACCGTTGGCGCCGCGGCCCGGGCTGGGTCGACCGCAGGCCCGACAGCGGCTGGGATCGTAACCAGGGATGGGATAACGGACCGGACCGCAACTGGGACCACCGTCCCGACCGCAACCAGGATTGGGGTCGTGGGTCCGACTGGAACGGTCAGCCGGACGGTAACTGGGATCGCCGTCCCGACCGCGGCTGGGACCGGCCGCGCGACGGCAATCGCGACTGGGGCCAGCAGCGGCCGGATAATAACCGGGATTGGGGCAACCGGCCAGATCGCCCGCGCGACAACAACCGACCGGGCAACCAGCCGGTCCCGCAGCCACAACGGCAGCCCCCTGTTGTGCAGCAGCAACCACAGCCACAGGCGCAGCCGCAAAACGCTCCGCGACCGAATGCGGCTCAGCCCGGCCCCTATAGCCCAGACCAAAAGGATTGCCCGGCATCGGAACCAGATTGCCGGATGTCCTCCAGAGGCTCGAACCGCTGACTGCATTGCGATCGTCTTCGGAAAACAAAAGGCCAGCGACCTTCAAAGTCGCTGGCCTTCTGATGCATCCGATTTGAAAGAGTGCGTGCCCTCTACCCAGCGGGGCGGCGGCTTCAAGATCGATGCTTCGCGCCGCACAATTTGCGTTAGGATATCCGAACGCTTCCAGCACGTCCGCCGGGTCGCAAGATGGGACGGTTAGGCGACTCGACGGCGCCGATGTGCGTCAGTGCATTTTCAAATGCGCTTCCCGGGTCGCCGAAATGAACATTTCCCGAGCCTCTTCGGCGGACTTGCGGCCGTCGATCGCCGCCCGGCAAAGGCTTCTCGCCGCCACATAGAGCGGGCCGCGCCGGTCGGGCCAGAGGTTGGCCATGCAGTTGAGAGCCTCGGAAGGACCCGTTACAACTTGGAATGTACCTTGAGCAAAACCAATCTCGATCGGATTGCTCCATTTGATGTGTCGCATGAACACTCCTCCTCACGCGCTACCAACTGCCCGGAGCCATCTCCAAGACAGCCGTATGACGGCACTATAGCCTTGATCAGGCCATTCGAAAATATGGAAGATTGCATGCATTGCGCGAAGTATCGACGCACACGTCATCGTGGCTTTACCTCTCGCGACGGCTGACAAGGCACTGTTTTTGAGATTTTAAGGCGATAGACATGTCGGTGGCCTTTTGCGGCTGTATCGGCGATCTATTTTTCGCGTGCGATCCGCCGTGCTTCAGCCGGAGAAAAACCGGCCCGGCGGGCAAGCCATTCAAGGCCGAAAATGCGATCGATCTGATCGACCAGCCAAAGTTCAAAACGCTTCCACATTGACGTAGCCTCCTGCGCTGCGCGCCTTTCGGTCGCGGCGGCCCACGATGAACATCGCGCCCGGCCTGCCAGTTGCCATCAGCGAAATTGAGGCGGCCTTTGCGCGTTCGAGAGCAGTTCCTGCTTTGTTGCGAAGTCGCCGAACAGCTTCTTCAGCCTGGCTTCCTCCTCCTTGCAAATCCGGTGGCGCCGAGCAAAATCCTCAATGCTCCAGACTTCCCGCAATGTGCTCCCGTTCACTTCCTCTATCTTCATCAATGAACTCATCTGCTCGCCCTCTTTAATTATTGTGCAGGGAGATAATGCCGGGGTGCGCGAAAAGTTCCTCGAACGCCTCCTCCGGCCATCGGCGCAGCGGCGGCACTTGCGGCCATAATTGTTCTTAATCCCTCCTTAAATCGCCGCATTTACAGTTCAGGCGGGATTTAATGTGTCTTCGCGAGAGGCTCGTGAACGAAGAGCAGACAGTCCGGCTCCGACAGCAAGCGCTCTGCTTTCGCAGGTGACGCGCCGATCCGGGGGCGACGGAACAGGCTCAAAGATTTCTACCGCTAATGCTGTCGGCCTGATAGAAGACATCCGATAGACGACATGGGAACACCAGACATCAAGGTACGACCGGCCCGCAATGGCAGATAAGAAAAAGTCACGCCAGAGGATAGAACCATCCTTTTCCAGCGGCCGGGAACGCATCGATGACGGATTCAATGCCGGCGAACGGATCGTCAGCAACAGGCGCCTGGCCAAGAAATATTACGAAGAGCCGGAACCCGACGAAGAAGACGAGGATGATGACGAGGGCGAGCCCGTGGTCCGAAAACCTCGTCGCGCCCGCAGCCGCCGCAAACCTGCACGGCGCTCCCGCCCGCGCCGCGGCTTTTTCGGCTTTATCCGCTCGACGATCTATTGGGGTCTCGTACTTTGCCTTTGGGCCGGTATCGGTCTTGCCGGGCTTGTCGTCTATTACGGTTCGCGCATGCCGAGCGCCAGCACCTGGTCCATCCCTGAGCGGCCGCCGAACGTCAAGATCAACGACGCCGACGGCGGCCTGCTCGCCAATCGCGGGACGACGGGCGGGGAAGCGGTTACGCTCAGCGAGATGTCCCCCTATATTCCCGAAGCCATCATCGCCATCGAGGACCGTCGCTTCTACTCCCATTTCGGCTTCGACCCGATCGGCCTTGCTCGCGCGGTCGTGACCAACGTGGTGACTGGACATGCGGTTCAGGGCGGTTCGACGCTGACGCAGCAGCTCGCCAAGAACCTGTTCCTGTCGCCGGACCGCACGCTGGAACGCAAGGTGCAGGAAGTACTGCTGGCGCTGTGGCTGGAGCACAAGTACACCAAGGACCAGATCCTGACGATGTATCTGAACCGCGTCTATTTCGGCTCCAATGCCTATGGCGTCGAAGCGGCCTCGCGGCGTTACTTCAACAAGTCGGCCAAGGACGTCAATCTCGGCGAGGCGGCAATGCTCGCCGGCCTCGTCAAGGCGCCGTCAAGGCTGTCACCCGCCCGCGACCCTGCCGCCGCCGAAGCGCGCGCCCAGCTGGTGCTCCAGGCGATGCGCGAACAGGGCTTCATCAGCGAATCCGACGTCAAGACGGCGATGGCGCTGCCGCCGACCCGGTCGAAGAGCTATTGGAGCGGCGCTGAAAACTATGTTGCCGACATGGTCATGGATCAGCTGCCGAAGCTGATCGGCGGCGACGTCAAGGAAGACCTGGTGGTCGATACCACCCTCGACATGTCGCTGGAAGAAAAGGCCGAGAAGGCGCTGAGCGACGTGCTCGAAAAGGAGGGCAAGAAGCTGAATGCCTCGCAGGCCTCGCTTGTTTCCGTCGATGCAACGGGGGCTATCCGCGCGCTGGTCGGCGGCCGCGATTATGCGCAGAGCCAGTTCAACCGCGCGGTCACCGCCAAGCGCCAGCCGGGCTCGGCCTTCAAGCCGTTCGTCTATACCGCAGCGCTCGAGATGGGCCTGACGCCCAATTCCATCCGCAACGACATGCCGGTGAAGATCGGCAATTGGGCGCCCGAAAACTACGAACAGCGCTATAGCGGCCCCGTCACGCTTGCCACCGCGGTCGCGCAATCGCTGAACACCGTCGCCGCGCAGCTCGTCGCCGAAGTCGGGCCGGACCAGGTGATCAAGGTCGCCCGCAGGCTCGGCATCGAATCGGACCTGCAGGCCAATGCCTCGATCGCGCTCGGCACGTCGGAAGTCTCGCTGCTGGAACTGACATCAGCCTATGCGACCTTCATGAATGGCGGTTTCAAGGTGGCGCCGCATGTCATCACCAAGGTGACGACCGCTTCCGGCAAGGTGCTCTACCAGGCCAATACCGACCGTCCCGAGCGTGTGCTGAACCCGGATATCGTCACCAACATGAACGCCATGATGGCCGGCGTCATCGCCAACGGCACCGGCAAGGCGGCGCGCATTCCCGGCTGGCAGGCGGCAGGCAAATCGGGAACCACACAATCCTTCCGCGACGCTCTGTTCGTCGGCTTCACCAGCCATCTCACCACGGGCGTCTGGTTCGGCAATGACGACGGCAAATCGATGCGCAAGGTGACCGGCGGCGGACTGCCGGCCAAGGCATGGAAGGAATTCATGGTCGCCGCCCATAAGGGCGTCACGCCCACGCCGATCTTCGGCGGCGGTCAGATTATCGACAATGGCCTGCCGATGGCGCAGACGGCGCCGAATGGAGATCAGCCGACGACCATCGGCAACATCATCTCCGGTGTGGCTGACGGCAGACAGCCGATCCAGCAGCCGACCTTGCAGCAGAGGCCGTCGCAGCAGCCGATTCAGCCGCAGATCGTCAACCAGGCCGCGGCGAACGAGGACCCGCAGGATCTGCCGCCGGCAAACTTGGCCGACGACGCCAATCCCTACAGTTCGAACCCCTATGACAACGATATACCGCCCGCGGATATCGGCGACAGCGGCGCTCCGGTCGCCGCCGCCCGGCCGCATCGCTCCTCGCTGCTCGACGTCATTCTCGGCCGATAAGCCGCAATTTTGCGCCGAGAGTGCCTCGCATCATACTCGCCTCATATTGGTCGCTGCAGCACGCTGGACCTGCGACATAGTTTTATTCCTAAATCGATACCGATTTGAGGAATTATGCAGTAGACGCTTGCATGGCCGCGGCAAGGCTGCTCTGATACGCGGTCGCGTCAAATCCTGAGGCCCTCGGCGCATATGGGGCCATATGGAATTTGGGCGACAAACCATTTGTTTTGCTGGATTTCAGGCGATTTCCTGCCTTGCAGTCAGTAAAACCGCTACTTATATACGCGGCATCACCGCAGTCATGGCTGCGCAATCCTCAAGACCATCCCGTAAGGGGCTGTCAATGGAATGCCTGACAGGGGTTCCGATAGCTTGCTTCAAGGAGAGAATGACATGGCAAAAGTAATTGGTATCGACCTTGGAACGACAAATTCCTGCGTCGCCGTCATGGACGGTAAGGACGCAAAAGTGATCGAAAATGCCGAAGGCGCCCGGACCACCCCCTCCATGGTTGCCTTCACCGACGATGGTGAACGTCTCGTCGGCCAGCCGGCCAAGCGCCAGGCTGTCACTAACCCCACGAACACCCTCTTCGCTGTCAAGCGCCTGATCGGCCGCCGCTACGAAGATCCGACCGTCGAGAAGGACAAGCATCTTGTTCCCTTCAATATCGTTCGGGGCGACAATGGCGACGCCTGGGTCGAAGCCAACGGCAAGGGCTATTCGCCCGCACAGATTTCCGCAATGATCCTTCAGAAGATGAAGGAAACCGCCGAATCCTACCTCGGCGAAAAGGTCGACAAGGCCGTTATCACCGTTCCCGCCTACTTCAACGACGCTCAGCGCCAGGCAACCAAGGATGCCGGCAAGATCGCCGGTCTCGAAGTGCTGCGCATCATCAACGAGCCGACGGCTGCAGCTCTTGCCTACGGCCTCGACAAGAAGGACGGCAAGACCATCGCGGTTTACGACCTTGGCGGCGGCACCTTCGATATCTCCATCCTGGAAATCGGCGACGGCGTCTTCGAAGTGAAGTCGACCAACGGCGACACCTTCCTCGGCGGTGAAGACTTCGACATGCGTCTCGTCGAATATCTCGTTGCCGAGTTCAAGAAGGACAACGGCATCGACCTCAAGGGCGACAAGCTTGCCCTGCAGCGCCTCAAGGAAGCTGCCGAAAAGGCCAAGATCGAGCTGTCCTCTTCGCAACAGACCGAAATCAACCTGCCCTTCATCACGGCAGACGCCACCGGCCCGAAGCACCTGACGCTGAAGCTGACCCGCGCCAAGCTCGAAAGCCTGGTCGACGATCTCGTTCAGCGCACCATCGCTCCGTGCAAGGCAGCCCTCAAGGATGCCGGCGTCACCGCCGCTGAAATCGATGAAGTCGTTCTCGTCGGCGGCATGAGCCGCATGCCGAAGGTACAGGAAGTCGTCAAGCAGCTGTTCGGCAAGGAGCCGCATAAGGGCGTCAACCCGGATGAAGTCGTCGCTCTCGGCGCTGCCATTCAGGCCGGCGTTCTCCAGGGCGACGTCAAGGATGTTCTGCTCCTCGACGTAACCCCGCTGTCTCTCGGCATCGAAACGCTCGGCGGCGTCTTCACCCGTCTGATCGAGCGCAACACGACGATCCCGACGAAGAAGTCGCAGACCTTCTCGACTGCCGACGACAACCAGTCGGCCGTGACCATTCGCGTTTCGCAGGGCGAACGTGAAATGGCTGCAGACAACAAGCTGCTCGGCCAGTTCGACCTCGTCGGCCTGCCGCCGGCGCCGCGTGGCGTTCCGCAGATCGAAGTGACCTTCGATATCGACGCCAACGGCATCGTCCAGGTTTCGGCCAAGGACAAGGGCACCGGCAAGGAACAGCAGATCCGTATCCAAGCCTCTGGCGGCCTTTCCGATGCCGACATCGAAAAGATGGTCAAGGATGCAGAAGCCCATGCTGCTGAAGACAAGAAGCGCCGCGAAGGTGTCGAAGCCAAGAATCAGGCCGAAAGCCTGATCCACTCCAGTGAAAAGTCGCTGAAGGATTATGGCGACAAGGTCACGGAAGCCGATCGCACCGCGATCTCGGACGCGATCGCAGCACTCAAGACGGCAACGGAAGCTTCCGAGCCAGATGCCGAAGACATCAAGGCCAAGACCCAGACGCTTATGGAAGTTTCCATGAAGCTCGGCCAGGCGATCTATGAGTCGCAGCAGGCAGAAGCCGGTTCCGGTGACGCCTCGGCAGCAGGCGGCAAGGACGATGTCGTCGATGCCGACTACGAGGAAATCAAGGACGAAGGCGACCACAAGCGGTCTGCATAAGCGCGAACCGAAAGGTTCTCGAGGAAACTTAGCTCCGGCTGCCTCATGGCAGCCGGAAATCCATTTCCGGGGTCTAATGCTGAATGGCAAAAGCGGATTTTTACGAGACGTTGGGCGTCTCCAAGACGGCGGACGAGAAAGAGCTGAAGAGCGCCTTTCGCAAGCTGGCAATGCAATATCATCCGGACAAGAATCCGGACGACAGCAACGCCGAGCGGAAGTTCAAGGAAATCAACGAAGCCTACGAAACGCTCAAGGACCCGCAAAAGCGCGCAGCCTATGACCGCTACGGCCATGCTGCTTTCGAGCATGGCGGCATGGGCGGCGGTGGCGGCTTCGGAGCCGGTTTCGGCGGCGGCGGTTTCTCCGATATTTTCGAGGATATTTTCGGCGAGATGATGGGTGGCGGACGCTCGCGCGGACGCTCGTCCGGCGGACGCGAACGCGGCGCCGATCTTCGCTACAACATGGAAATCTCGCTGGAGGAAGCCTTCAGCGGCAAGACGGCGCAGATCCGGGTTCCGACCTCGATCACCTGCGACGTCTGTTCCGGCTCGGGCGCAAAGCCCGGCACGCAGCCGAAGACCTGCGGCACCTGCCAGGGTTCCGGTCGCGTCCGCGCTGCACAGGGCTTCTTCTCCGTCGAACGCACCTGCCCGACCTGCCATGGCCGCGGCCAGATCATCCCGGATCCCTGCACCAAGTGTCATGGCCAAGGCCGCGTCACCGAGGAGCGTTCGCTCTCCGTCAATATTCCGTCCGGCATCGAGGACGGCACGCGCATTCGTCTGCAGGGCGAAGGCGAAGCAGGTCTTCGCGGCGGCCCCTCGGGCGACCTCTATATCTTCCTCTCAGTCAAACCGCATGAGTTCTTCCAGCGGGATGGCGCCGACCTCTACTGCGCCGTGCCGATCTCGATGACGACGGCGGCACTCGGCGGCACCTTCGATGTGGCGACGCTCGACGGCACGAAATCGCGTGTCAGCGTTCCCGAGGGAACGCAAGTCGGCAAGCAGTTCCGCCTGAAGGGCAAGGGTATGCCGGTGCTGCGCTCCAGCCAGGTCGGCGATCTCTATATCCAGATCCAGATCGAGACGCCGCAGAAACTGACCAAGCGCCAGCGCGAACTTTTGCAGGAATTCGAGCAAATCTCCTCGAAGGACAATAATCCCGAATCGACGGGCTTCTTCGCCCGCATGAAGGATTTCTTCGATACGTTCAGCGACTGATTCGCGAAGCACGGTGTTTCACATGAATCCGGCCGGTGATTCGGCCGGATTTTTTGTTTCGGGCAGACGAATCACCCGCCTTCGTGGTTCGAGACGGCCTTTTGGTCCTCCTCACCGTAAGGGCTCATCCTTCTACTCCCCCAGCAGCTTCTCCGGAACTCGGCTCACTCCACCCTCATCCTGAGCCCGTCGAAGGACGAGGGTGGCCCATGACGGCGCTTCACCCCACTGATACCGCAAGCCGTCGGCAAAAACCTTGCGCTTGGGCTGGGTTCGGCATACCCCTCGCCCATCGATCAAGAATCCCAAGAGCCGATGCCGAACAAAATTTCCATCTCGCGCCTGAAGCTGACCGACTTCCGCAACTATGCGGCGGCGGCGCTGACGCTTGACGAGCGGCATGTCGTGCTGACCGGCGACAATGGCGCGGGCAAGACCAATCTCATGGAAGCGGTTTCGCTGCTTTCTCCAGGCCGCGGCCTGCGCCGCGCCGCCTATACGGATGTCACCCGGGTCAATGCCCCAGGCGGATTTTCAATCTTCGCCGAGCTCGAAGGCATGGACGGCAGCGTCGAAATCGGCACCGGCATCGACACGGCGGACGAATCGACGGCCCGCAAACTTCGTATCAACGGCACGCCGGCCAAGACCGTCGACGAGCTGACCGACCACCTGCGCGTTCTCTGGCTGACACCGGCCATGGACGGCCTGTTCACCGGCGGCTCCTCGGAGCGTCGCCGCTTCCTGGACCGGCTGGTGCTATCGCTCGATCCCGCCCATGGGCGCCGAGCCAGCGATTTCGAGCGCGCCATGCGCAGCCGCAATAAGCTCCTGTCCGAAAGCCGGTTCGATCCATCCTGGCTCGGCGGCATCGAGGAGCAGATGGCGAGCCTCGGCATCGCCATGGCGATCGCGCGGCAGGAAATGCTCGGCCTCCTCTCGCGGCTGATCGCCGAAACGCGCGAGGCGACGCCATTCCCCTCCGCAGCCCTTGAGCTTTCCGGCTTCCTCGACGGGCAATTCGATCGACCGGCCGTCGATCTGGAAGATGCCTATGCCGACATGCTGCACGAAGGGCGCTATCGCGACGCCGCTGCCGGGCGGACACTGGACGGACCGCACCGGGCCGATCTTCTGGTGCGGCATCGCGAGAAGGACATGGAGGCGGAGCGCTGCTCGACAGGCGAGCAAAAGGCGCTGCTTGTCGGCCTCATCCTTGCCCATGCGCGCCTTGTCGGCAATCTCACCGGCTATGCGCCGATCCTGCTGCTCGATGAGATTGCCGCGCATCTCGACGAGGGGCGGCGTGCCGCCCTCTTCGATCTCATTGACGGACTTGGCGGCCAGGCCTTCATGACCGGCACGGACAAGGCGATGTTCTCGGCCCTCGGCGAGCGTGCGCAATTCTTTACCGTGGCGCATGGCGGCATTACAAAAACCTAGCGTCTCCTTCGGCACGATTGTGCTAGACTTTCCACATGGACCCTTTGACCTCAGACGAAATCGCCCGGTATCATCGCCATATCCTCCTGCCGGAGGTCGGTGGCGCCGGACAGCAAAAATTGAAGGCGGCCCGCGTGCTTGTCATCGGCGCCGGTGGTCTCGGCGCGCCGGTGCTGCAATATCTCGCCGCTGCCGGCGTCGGCACGCTCGGTATCGCCGATGACGACCGCGTTTCGCTGTCCAACCTGCAGCGGCAGGTCATTCACGATACCGGCACGATCGGCGAGATGAAGACGCAGAGTGCGGCCGACGCCATTGCCCGGCTGAACCCGCATGTGCGCGTCGTCCGCTTCGAGGAGCGGTTCAGCCCCGATACCGCAGCGCGGCACCTTGCCGGATTCGATCTCGTCATCGATGGCTCCGACAATTTCGATACGCGCTATGCCGCCGCCGACGCGACCGAGACGGCACGCTTGCCGCTCGTGACCGGCGCCGTCGGGAGATTCGATGGGTCCGTGACGATGCTGAAGCCTTACGAAAGCGACGCGGACGGCAATCCCAATCCACGCTATCGCGATCTCTTTCCCGCTCCACCGCCGGAAGGTCTCATTCCAAGCTGCGCGGAAGCAGGAATCATCGGTGCATTGACAGGCGTCATCGGCACACTGATGGCGATGGAGGCGATCAAGCTTGTCACTGGTATCGGCGAGCCGCTGGTCGGCCGCCTGCTGCTTTATGACGGGCTTTCCTCACGCTTCGAAACCGTGCGCTATCGCCGCAAACGTCCTCGGGCCGCGGCGGAATGAGCGATATTACAATTCAGAGGCTCAACGGCAGGTTTGACCGATGGGACGCGTTGCTGGATCTCATATTGGCGTCATTCGCCTATATGAACGGGCGCATTGATCCGCCCTCCTCCGCGCTGGCGCTGACACCGGAAGCGCTCAAGATGAAGGCTAGAAGCGAGATCGCTTACA
This sequence comes from Rhizobium sp. UFLA01-1127, assembly GCF_059803845.1. Lineage (NCBI taxonomy): Bacteria > Pseudomonadati > Pseudomonadota > Alphaproteobacteria > Hyphomicrobiales > Rhizobiaceae > Rhizobium > Rhizobium sp. UFLA01-1127. The sequence continues at coordinate 21,268 of NZ_JAUQTZ010000022.1, forward strand.
TCGCACTTAATGGCGAGCGGTTAGCCGGCTGCATTTTTTGCCGGCCAGAGGCGGAAAGCCTCTATGTCGGTAAGCTCGCCGTACTGCCGGCGGCGCAGGGCGAGGGCATCGGCAAACGCCTGCTTGGCCTGGCCGAGGCTACGGGGCGGGAGCTTGGTCTCAAAACCCTTCGCCTAGAAACGCGCATCGAGCTGACCGACAATCACGCCACATTTGCCGCCTGGGGCTTTCAGAAGACGGCCGAAAACCGCCATGCGGGCTTCGATCGCACGACATCGATCGAGATGCGCAAGGCGATTGCCTAGCACATCTCATCCGCTGAGCGGTAACGTCACGCCTCGCGCGGCGGAATACGGGTGATCCGCGCACCCATGGCGTTCAGCCGCTCCTCGATGCGCTCGTAACCGCGCTCGATCTGCTGAGCATTGTTGATGACGCTCGTGCCCTCGGCGCACATCGCCGCGATCAACATGGCCATGCCGGCGCGGATATCCGGGCTTTCGAGCTGGGCGGCGCGCAGCTTGGAGGGGCCGGCGACGATGGCGCGATGCGGGTCGCACAGCACGATGCGGGCGCCCATGGCGATCAGCTTGTCGACGAAGAACATACGGCTTTCGAACATTTTCTCGAACATCAGCACGACGCCGTCGCATTGCGTAGCCGTGACGATGGCGATCGACATCGTATCGGCCGGAAAGGCAGGCCAGGGTTGATCCTCGATCTTCGGAATATGGCCACCGAAATCGGGCTGGATCTTCATTTCCTGACCGGAGCGGATGATGAGGTCATCGCCATCGATCTGGCAGCGGATGCCCAGGCGCTCAAAGGTCATCAGCGTGGAGCGCAGATGCTCGACGCCTGCACGGCGAATGGTGATTTCCGAGCCGGTGACGGCTGCAAGGCCGATCAGCGAGCCGACTTCGTTGTGATCGGGGCCGATGCGATGCGACGCCCCGCCCAACCGCGGGCCGCCGTGGATGGTCATCATGTTGGTGCCGACGCCCTCGATGCGCGCGCCCATGGCCATCAGGAAACGTGCGAGATCCTGCACATGCGGCTCGGAGGCACAATTGCGCAGGATCGTCGTTCCCTTGGCAAAAACCGCGGCACAAAGCGCATTTTCCGTCGCCGTCACCGAGGGCTCGTCGAGGAAGACGTCCGCGCCACGCAGCCCTTCGGTGCGGAAACTGTAGACGCTGTTGACCTCGATCTTGGCGCCGAGCTGTTCCAGCGCCAGGAAATGCGTATCCACGCGCCGGCGGCCGATGACATCGCCGCCGGGCGGCGGCAAGGTGATCTCGCCGCAGCGCGCCAGCATCGGACCGGCAAGCAGGATGGAGGCCCGGATGCGAGCGCAAAGATTGGGATCGAGATTGGCGGGGCGAAGCTCGCGCGCTTCGATTTCGAGCTCGTTGCGGCCGAGCCAGCGCACTTTTGCGCCGACCGACTGGATCAGCTCCACCAGCGCCTCGACATCGCGAATGCGCGGCACGTTGCTGAGTTCGACGCGCTGATCGGTCAGAAGCGATGCGGCAATGATCGGCAATGCGGCATTCTTGTTGCCGCTCGGCTCGATGTCGCCCGACAGCTTGAAGCCGCCCTCGACCACATATTGAATCCGCTCATGCGGCAGCGCCCGCGCCATCGTTTCCGCCCTTCCTGATTGTGTTTGGCATCACCTCTGGGCCGGCTTTGTGACATGCGCATGACCGGCCGAAGGCAAGAAAGATCAAATTTGAAGCCGACACTATCCGCTTCGCTTTGGCCGGAGAATCAGGGCGATTCGCCTATCGGAACGGCAGCACGCGATTGGGTGGGCGATGGCCGTCGATGAAGGTGCGGATATTGATGATGACCTTGTCGCCCATGTCGATGCGGCCTTCGAGCGTCGCCGAACTCATATGCGGCAGGATCACCACCTTGCCCTCGTTGGCGAGCTTCACCAGCTTCGGATTGACGGCCGGTTCGTTCTCGAACACGTCGAGGCCGGCGCCGGCGATCTTGCCCTCGCGCAGGATCTTGATCAGCGCCGCTTCATCGATGACATCGCCGCGCGCCGTGTTGACGATGTAGCTCGTCGGCTGCAGCAGCGCCAGGCGGCGCGCCGAGATCAGATGATAGGTCGCGGGTGTCGACGGGCAGTTGACCGAGACGATGTCGACACGGGCGAGCATCTGGTCGAGGCTGTCCCAATAGGTCGCCTCCAGCTCGTCCTCGGTCGCCGGATTGACGCGCTTGCGATTGTGATAATGGATCGACAGGCCGAATGCCTTGGCGCGGCGGGCAACGGCCGTGCCGATCCGCCCCATGCCGACGATGCCGATGCGCTTGCCGTGGATGCGGCGGCCGAGCATCCAGGTGGGTGACCATCCTGCCCATTCGCCGGGGTTGTCGGTCAGCACGCGCGCGCCCTCCGCCAGCCGCCGCGGCACGGCGAGGATGAGCGCCATGGTCATGTCGGCGGTATCTTCGGTCAGCACATTCGGCGTATTGGTGACGGTGATGCCGCGCCGGGCCGCGGCTTCGACATCGATATGATCCGTGCCGTTGGAGAAGCTGGCAATCAGCTTCATCTGCGGGCCGGCGGCCTCGATCACCTCCGCATCGATGCGATCGGTCACCGTCGGCACCAGTACGTCCGCCGAGCGGACGGCCTGGATCAATTCGTCCTTGGTGCGCGGGCGATCGTCCATGTTGAGTTCGGCATCGAAGAGTTCGCGCATGCGCGTCTCCACCGCATCCGGCAGTTTGCGCGTGACGTAGACCTTCGGTTTTTTCTTCGTCGTCATGGCGGGCGGCGATGCCTTGTTCAGATGTTCTTAACCAAGAAGCAGGATAATTTTCCCGTTCCGGGCATTTCTACCAGACCCGCAGGCGAAGACAAACAAAACTCGCTGACGCGATCCGAGGATTTGCCGCTCACCGGAGCGAAAGGTCGCCGGAACGGCGCCTTTGTCATGACGAACGAACGGAAATCCCATGCGTGGCAAAGCATTGAAGTCCTGCGCCATATTCGCAATCGGCCTGTTGATGGCTGCCGTGTCGGCCGATATTGCCACCGCCCAGGCCGCCAAGGGGCCGAGTGGCCTGCCGCTGCCGCGCTTCGTCACGCTAAAGTCGAAGCGCGTCAATCTGCGCATCGGCCCGAGCGCGGATTATGCCGTGTCGTGGCTCTATCTCAAGCAGGGCCTGCCCGTCGAAATCATTCAGGAATACGATAACTGGCGGCGCGTGCGCGATGCCGACGGCACGGAGGGCTGGGTCAACCAGTCGCTGCTGTCGGGCCAGCGCTCGGCCATCGCTGCCCCCTGGATGAAGGGCAAGGGCAAAGCCGTCTTCGTCAACATGCGCCGCGAATCCCAGCCGTCCGCCGGCGTCATCGCCAAGCTTCAGCCGGGTGTGATGATGAGCGTCAAGGAATGCACCGGCGACTGGTGCCTCGTCACCGCCGACGGTACCGAAGGCTGGGTGGCGCAATCCGAGATCTGGGGCGCTTACCCCGGCGAGGCCTTCAAGTAACCAACCCTCATCGCTTCGCAGCGAACACAGCCTCGCTGCCTTTCCAACGCAGCGAATTTCCGGATCGGACAAGGAGACAGACGCGTTGGGCTACCTGCTGGGCGTTCTGAGCGTCGCAATCGTCGTGTTCGCATCAACGGATGTGGACGACATCTTCGTCCTTATCGGTTTCTTCGCCGATCCGAAATTCCGAGCGAAGCAGATCGTCATCGGCCAGTATCTCGGAATTGCCGCTCTCTACGGCGTCAGTGTCATCGCCTCGCTCCTCGTGCTCGTCGTTCCAGCCGCCTATGTCGGCCTTCTCGGCTTTGCGCCGATCTATTTCGGCCTCAGGAGATTATGGGAACTCTGGAATGACATCGACACGGGCGACAATCCGGAAGACCATGAAAAAGCCTCGGCCGGGCACGGCAATATCGTGGCTGTCGCCCTCGTGACGATCGCCAACGGCGGCGACAATATCAGCGTCTATACACCGCTCTTCGCCACACGCTCCGCCTATGAAATTCTGGCCTTCGGCTGCATCTTCGCCGCTCTGACGGCAGTCTGGCTCGTCGCGGCACATTCCATTGTCAACCATCCGAAACTTGGCGCACCGATTAGGCGTTACGGATACCGGTTCGTGCCGTTCGTCCTGATCGCGATCGGCATGCTCATTCTCTATGAGGCCGGGACGATGACGCTCTTCTGGCGCTAAAGCATGTCGCGATTTTTCAGATTCGCTTGCGGTGCTTTAGCTCTTTGATTTCGTGCATGTCGTTGTCGCAAAACGGCTGCACACTGTTGCGCGGCATGCATCAGATGCTTTCCGCTTTCCTTCGAATAGCGAAAATGCTTCATCTTTTTGTCTTGGCGCAACTCCGGACGGAAAACCGCGATGCGTTTTTCCTCGAATTGCTCCAGCCAACCAGACCGGCGTCAAGAAAAAGCCGCCCGTCATTGGGCAATGCGGACGGCATTCAGGATCAAAAACAACGGATTACCGCTCAGAGCAGACCGACTTCCGCGGCCGCTTCCGACAGCGACCGCATCGGCCGCGGTCCGATCTGCTCGATGACGATCGCAGCCGCGAGGTTGCCGAGCCTGGCGCAATCCTGCAGGCTGCGGCCCTGCGTATAGCCAAACAGGAAGCCGGCAGCGAAGAGATCGCCGGCGCCGGTCGTATCGACGCGTTCCTCGATCGGATGGGCATCGACGGCATGGCGTTCGCCGCCGCGCACGATCACGGCGCCATCCTTGCCTGTCGTCACGGCGGCGATCTTGCAATCCGCCGCAATCAGCGTCAGCGCCTTTTCGAAATCATCGGTCTCGTACAGCGACAATGCCTCGTCGCGATTGGCAAAGACGATATCGACGGTGCCCGAGCGCATGAGATCGAGGAACTCGTCGCGATAACGGCCGACACAGAAGCTGTCGGACAGTGTCATCGACATTTCGCGACCATTGGCATGGGCGATGCGAGCGCATTCGCGGATCGCTTCCTTCGCACGCGGCGGATCCCAGAGATAGCCTTCGAAATAGGTCACCTTGGCATCGGCAACGACATCTTCCTCGACATCTTCGGGGCCAAGTTCGACGCAGGCACCGAGGTAGGTGTTCATGGAACGCTCGCCGTCCTCGGTCACGAAGATCATCGAACGTGCGGTGGGCGGGAATATGCCCTTCGCCTTTGTCTCATAGTGGACGCCCTGGGCGCGGATATCGTGGGCGAAGATCTGCCCGAGCTGATCCTCGGCGACCTTGCCGAAATAGGCGGCCTTCCCGCCGAAATTCGCTACTCCTGCCGCCGTATTGCCGGCACTGCCGCCGGAGGCTTCCAGCGCCGGCCCCATGCGCGAATAGAGAAGTTCGGCGCGCTCGGCGTCGATGAGGTTCATCGCGGCCTTGGTGATCTTGTTGTCGATCAGGAACTGATCGTCGCAACGGGCGATAATGTCGACAATGGCGTTGCCAACGGTCAGTACATCGAAGCGAGTCATCTATAGGAAGATCCCGGTATTGGTGATAGCCGGTATCCGGTAATATCGGTTTTTCCAAAGTTTGGAAGAAAAATCGGCGCCGCTGCGGCCAACTTAATTCCAATCGGTCATTTGCCTGTCACTTTCTATCTTTAGATGCTTATCAAGCGGCTGGGATGGGAAGCTCGAAAGACTTCCGCGCCAGTCTGGGAAGGAATGATGCCTTCCGCCTCACCGGTACGCGGGCCGACCACGGATGAACTGGCGGCATGTGCACCGGGGGGACCTTCCGGTGGAGCCGGACGCACAAGCGGGCCTTAGCCCGCTTTTTGTTTTTGCAGGTTCTCACAGCCGAGCAAGCTGCTACAACGAAAGGGTTGTCCTTCCCGAGCCACCTTTTCACGGCCCACATCCCGCATGTCCGAAATCCTCACCGATGTCCTTCCGGTCTTCCTCTTGATTCTCGTTGGCTGGGTCGTCGTGCGCACCGGCCTCCTGAAAGCCGAGGTCGGCGAGGCGATGAGCGACTTCGTCTTCAAGATCGCAGTGCCGCTCCTGCTGTTTCAGACCATCGCGGAGGCGAATTTTCGCGGCGCTTCGCCATTCCGACTATGGATCGCCTATTTTTCCGGCGTCGCCATCACCTGGACAGCCGGCCATATCGTCGCAACGCGGCTGTTCGGACGGGATGCGCGCATCGGTGTGCTGGCCGGCGTTTCCTCGGCCTTCGCCAACACGATCTTCATCGGCCTGCCCCTTGTCGGTCGCACGGTCGGCCCAGAAGGCGTCATGGCGATGTCGATCCTGATTGCCGTGCATCTGCCGACCATGATGATCGCGGGCACGCTGCTGATGGAACAGGCCGAGCGCAGGGAAAATGCGGGCGCGGGCCGCAGCACCGGCGAGCTGCTGCGGCAGGTCGGCAGCAACCTTATCCGCAATCCGCTTGTTATCGGCCTTTTTTGCGGTCTCATCATCCACCTGACGGCGATCCCCATCCCAGCTCCGCTCGGCAGTGTCGTCGACAGCATCGCCAATATAGCAGGTCCCGCGGCGCTGATCTCGCTCGGCATGGCGCTGCGTCAATACGGGCTGTCAGGCAATCTCGGGATCGCCAGCGTCATGTCGGTCTTCAAGCTGTTTCTGCTGCCGGCCTGCGTGCTGGCGGCCGGCCACCTCCTTGGCCTCAGCCCAGAATGGCGGGCGGCACTCGTGCTCACTGCCGCCGTTCCCACAGGTGTGAACGCATGGCTGATTGCCAATCGCTTCGGCGTCGGTCACAGTCTCGCCGCCTCGACGATAACCTTGACGACAGCGCTCGGGGCATTTTCGGTGTCGCTTTGGGCCTATCTGCTCGCATAGCGCCGGCTCGGGCCGCCGATTCGCAATGGCATTTCTCCGCATCGGAGAAGCATGCAGGAAAATGGTCATATATTTGCGCATCCCGGCCTTCCCACCCGGAGCGCAGCAAAGGATGGCACATGAATATTGCAACCCAAGTCACCAATCCCGCTTCAGCCTATTCGCAGAAAGTGTTCGTGCTTCAGGGCGGCGGCGCGCTTGGTTCCTATCAGGCAGGCGCCTTTCAAGCCCTCAGAGAACAGAATATCGAACCGGACTGGATCGCCGGTATCTCGATCGGCGCCATCAACGCCTCCATCATGGCCGGCAATGTGCCGGGCGAACGGCTTGAGAAGCTGCGCTCCTTCTGGAACAAGATCACGATCCAGCTTCCTGTCGACATCCTGATGGAGCGGCAGCGTGAGACCAGCCCCTTCTACCGCACCGTCAGCAGCTGGTGGGTGTCGACCTTCGGCGTTCCCGGCTTCTTTTCCCCGTGGCAAATCCCAGCCTGGGTCCAGGGACGCGGATCGGCTGGCGCAACCAGCATCTACGACACTGAGCAATTGCGCCAGACGCTGCTCGACCATGTCGATTTCGATCGGATCAATCACGGTCCGGTGCGCCTCAGTCTCGGTGCCGTCAATGTGCGTACCGGCAACTTCGCCTTCTTCGACAACAGGGATATCAAGATCACGCCCGAGCACATCATGGCGAGCGGCGCACTGCCGCCGGGCTTTCCGGCCGTCAAGATCGGAAGCGAGCAGTATTGGGACGGCGGTCTGGTTTCGAACACGCCGCTCAGCTACGTGCTGCGCAATGGTGCCGATGTCGATACGGTGGTGTTTCAGGTCGATCTCTTCAGCGCCGTCGGTTCGCTGCCGCAAGATCTCGAGCAAGTCGAGGAGCGGCGCAAGGACATCACCTATTCAAGCCGCACCCGGCTCAACACCGATCTCTTTCTGGAGCGTCACCGCCTGCGGCGCGCCATATCCGATCTTTATGCGCGACTTCCCGAAGAGGCCAAGGCCGATCCGGAGATCAAGAAGCTAGAACAGCACTGCTCGGACTACGGCGTTACCATCATCCATCTCATCTACCGCAACAAGCAGTTCCGTGCGCATTCGAAGGACTATGAATTTTCGGCGCTATCGATGCATGAACATTGGAAAGCCGGCCTGCACGACGGCCGAAAGGCATTGCTCGCGGAAGACTGGCGCGTTCCGCCAGCGGCCGAGGACGGCCTGAAAGTGTTCGACCTCGACCAGAGAACGCGCGCGCGCCGGCATTCGGCATAGAGCAATCCGGCTTTTCTCACGGAATCTCCGGACCGCTCTGCCTCTTTGCTTTCTCGCAATTGCGGATGGAACGGCTACGCATTTCCTGGAACTGTTCCGTGCGTCTCAGCGTAAACAACCCGGCCTTGGTGGCCGGGTTTTCTATCCGCAGTCCGGATTGCCTCAGTTCGTAGCGGCCGGCGCGTTCGGATCCGGCAGCGGCACCTGCGTATCGGCAAGCGTGCGCAGATAGGCGATCACGTTGGCGCGATCCTCTTCCTTCGGCAAGCCGGCAAAACCCATCGCCGTTCCAGCCACGAATTTCTTCGGAGCGGCCAGGAAGTGATAGAGGTGATCGTAGGTCCACTTCTCCGAGCCGCCTTTGGAGAAGTCCTTCATGCCGGACGAATAGGCAAAGCCCTCGTGCTCGGCGACGGGACGATCGACGACGCCCCAGAGATCTGGACCGACCTTGTTCGGCCCTCCCTTTTCCCCGGAGTGACAGGCTTGACACTTCTTGAAGATCGCTTCTCCGGCTTTGGCGTCGGCCTTCTGCAAGAGCTGAGCGATCGGCGTTTCCGCCTTGGCGGCGGCAGCCTTGTCGCCACCCGCTGCCGGCTCCTCTGCCGCAACGATGGCGAAACCGGGCTTTTCCGGCGTCTCTGTATGGAAAATAAATCCTGACGCGAGCGACACGGACTTCAACACGAACAGCGTGGCCAAAAGTGCCCCGACTCCCATGTTCACGTAGGATGAATTCATCTGCTATGCTCCCCTCGCCGCCGGCATCCTCCGCCGGCCCATCTTGAATTCGCGCGAAACCTATGTCTTTTGGCTGTTTCTTGCAACTGTGCAAACGGCCTCCGCCATGAGACGTTTTGACACTTTTCCCTTGGGAATAGAAGGCCCAACAATGACTGATCCGAATTTAGACAAGACGCTGGTCCTCATTCCCGCCCGCATGGCCTCCACGCGCCTGCCGGGCAAGCCGCTCGCCGACATTTGCGGCCTGCCCATGATCGTACAGGTTGCCAAGCGTGCGCGCGAGGCGGCGATCGGTCGCATCGTCGTCGCCGTCGACCACAAGGACACTTATGCCGCCGTCGCCGATGCCGGCTTTGACGTCGTCATGACACGTGGAGACCACCAATCCGGTTCCGACCGCATCTACGAGGCGCTGCAGGCCGTCGATCCGCAAGGCCGCGCCGAGATCGTCGTCAATGTGCAGGGCGACCTGCCGACGATCGATCCCGAGACCATCCGCGCCTCGCTGCGCCCGCTCGAGAATCCGGCCGTCGATATCGCCACGCTGGCCGTCGTGATCAAGGACGAAGAAGAGAAGACCCTGCCAAGCGTGGTCAAGGTCATCGGCTCGCAGATTTCGAACGATCGCCTGCGCGCTCTCTATTTCACCCGCGCTACCGCGCCCTACGGCGAGGGGCCGCTCTATCATCACATCGGCCTTTACACCTATCGCCGCGCCGCCCTCGAAAAATTCGTCCAGGCCGGCCCGTCGCCGCTGGAGCGGCGCGAATCACTGGAGCAGCTGCGGGCGCTGGAAGCCGGCATGCGCATCGATGTCGAGATCGTTGACACGGTTCCCCTCGGTGTCGATACTCCCGCCGACCTCGAAAAGGCCAGACGCATCCTCTCCGCCGCCTCTCACTGACGGCATTCCCCCAAGGGCAGTTCCATGATCAGCAAGACCAACAAGATCTCTTTCCAGGGCGACTACGGTGCCAATTCCGACATGGCCAGCCGTGACATGTTCCCGACCATGGAGCCTCTGCCCTGCCAGACCTTCGAAGATGCCTTTGCCGCGATCGACAACGGCGAAGCCGATCTCGGCATGATTCCGATCGAGAACACGATCGCCGGCCGTGTCGCCGACATTCATCATCTTCTGCCGGATTCGCGCCTGCATATCGTCGGCGAATACTTCATGCCGATCCGCTTCCAGCTCATGGTTCTGCCCGGCGTCAAGAAGGAAGAGATCCGCACGGTGCACAGCCACATCCATGCGCTGGGTCAATGCCGCAACATTGTGCGCGCCAACGGCTGGAAACCCGTTATCGCCGGCGACACCGCAGGCGCCGCCAAGCTCGTGCAGGAAAGCGGGGACCGCAGCATGGCAGCGCTCGCGCCCCGGCTCGCAGCCGATCTCTACGGGCTGGAGATCATTGCCGAGAATGTCGAGGACACCGAAAACAACATGACGCGCTTCGTCGTCCTGTCGCGGGACGAAAACTGGGCGGAGCGCAGCTCGCCGGACGAAAAGATCGTCACCACCTTCGTCTTCAACGTCCGCAACATTCCGGCCGCGCTCTACAAGGCGCTTGGCGGCTTTGCCACCAACGGCATCAACATGACGAAGCTCGAAAGCTACCAGCTCGGCGGCCGTTTCGTGGCAACGCAGTTCTATGCCGATATCGAGGGCCATCCTTCGGATCCGCATGTGCGCCGCGCGCTGGAAGAACTGCGCTTCTTCTCCGAAAAGGTTCGCATCCTCGGCGTCTACAAGGGCCATCCGATGCGCGGCGATCTTTAGGATCTCCGGCCTGATAAGCCCCTCATCCGGCCTGCCGGCCACCTTCTCCCCGCGGGCGGGGAGAAGGTTAGGGTGAGGGGCAAATATAAGCTCAAGCTTTATTTATCCGGCTCACAAACGCGAAGACGATGGCCGTCGGGATCGAGCACGACGAAGGTCGGGCCGAAATCCATCGTCGTCAATTCCTGCGCGATCGGCAGGCCGCGCGCCTTCCAATCCTTGTAGTGCCGTTCGACGGCGCCGGCGCCTTCGACCATGAAGCCCAGTTCGCCGCGATTGCCGATCGCCGAGGGCTGCGGCTCGACGCTGCTGCGCCGCCACAGCCCGAGGCTCAGGCCGTTGTCGAGCCCGAAGGCCACGAAGTTGGGCGATGCGAAAGCCGGCTCGCGGCCGAGCAGATCGCGGTAGAACGGCGTGCTTTCACTGGGGTCCTTGACGTAGAAGATGATGAGGTTCGGGCTGGTCATTTGGACATTCCTCTTGTTTTGGTGGATATGAAGGCATGCGAAGGCAGTCCGGCGAACGGAGCGGAGCCGCCGGGGATGGCTTTGTCAGAGTATTGTCGGAGGTTTGCACAGACGCATTTCCGAAGGGCATAGCGCCGTTTGGATCAGCCTGCTGCGCTCGAGTTCTTGATTGTGCTCATATCCTTATCGCGAAGGTCGCGGCATGCTTAGCGACGCATCCGGTCTTCCTCACGGTAAGGGGCGCGGCCATCCAGGAAGCCGAGATCGCGCTTGACGGAGTTTGGCGTTTCCTCGATGTCGAGGCGATCCCAGCCGCGGGTGAAACAGCCAAGCACAATCTGCGAGAAGCGAGCCGGCCATGCTGGCGCCGGACGATCTTTGCTTTCGCGTGCCTTGACGCCACCGCGATGCGTTTGTTGCATGAAAACATTGCTTGCCATGATCGGCCCTCCTTCCTGCTTGGATGGTGCCGATAATAACCAAGCCTACTGACAGTTTCTGGCAGTAGCGTTGCGCAGACGGATCAATTGTGAGCCACGCCCTCCCGCGCCTGCCATTCTCTGGCGAGGGCAACACGCCGGCGCGGGTAGCGTGCCTCCAGCACCGCGAAATCGACGATGCGATCGGCGCGGAAATGGCGAAAATCCTGGCGCAGCTCGCACCAGGCCATGATGATACGCGAGTTGTCGAAATAGCCGAGCGCGAATGGCCAGATGCGCCGGGTCGAGATGGCACCGTTCACATCACCATAGGTCAGCTGCACCATGCGCTCAGTGCGGATTGCCTTGCGCATCAGGGAGAGATCTGCCTTGTCTTCGGTGATGCGGCGCGTGCCGACGACCACGGCCGCCTGGTCGACCGCCTCGCGGAGGTCCGCGGGCAGCACGGCGGCAATCTTTGCGAGCGCATCGGTTCCTGCGGCCGCCAGACGGGCGTCGGTTGCACGCGCCACCCACCTCGATCCCAGCACCAGCGCTTCGATCTCATCCTGCGAAAACATCATCGGCGGCAGCATGAAACCGGGCTTCAGCACATAACCGATGCCGGGCTCACCTTCTATCATGGCGCCCTGCGACTGCAGGCTGGCAATATCGCGATAGAGCGTGCGCAGGCTGACGCCGGTCTCCTCGGCCAGAACGGCACCGCTCACCGGACGCCGGTAGCGCCGCAGTGTCTGCAACAGCGTCAGCAGGCGTTCCGAGCGGGCCATGGCAGGATAGTCCTAGCGCTTCCATTCCACCCAGTCGCGCATCAGGCGATGGGCAATGGCGCCCTTGGGCGGGGATGTGTTGCCGGATGCCGAAACGTGATCGAGCATCGCAAGCGTCTCTTCCGGGGTGAACCAGCGGCAATCCTCAAGCTCGGCCTCGTCCATATGGATGTCGATCGACCTCGCCTCGGCATAGCAGCCGATCATGAGGGAATGCGGCATCGGCCAAGGCTGCGAGGCATGATAGCGCACGCGGCCGATATGGATGCCGGATTCCTCGAGTGTCTCGCGGCGCACCGCATTTTCGATGGTTTCGCCCGGCTCGACGAAACCGGCAAGACAGGAATACATGCCGGGCGCGAAATGATGGCTGCGGCCGAGGAGGCAGCGATTCCTTTCCTCATCGATGCAAAGCATGATGACCACCGGATCCGTGCGCGGGAAGATCATGTGTTCGCAGGCCGTACAGACCCGCTTGTAGCCGCCGATGCGGCTTTCCATGACCGAGCCGCAGCGTCCGCAGAAACGGTTGTCGCCATTCCAGCGCAGGAGGCTCATGCCCTGCGCCGCCTCGCCGAGGATTTCGCCTTCCAGCAGAAGATCGCGCCAGAGCGAGCGCATGTCGGCAGGCTTGTACTGGCTGGCGAGTTCATCGGCATTGACGCGCACGGGTACGGCAAGCCGGGGCTCGCCGGTCTTGCGGTAGCCGAGCAACACAGCCTCCTCCCAATTCGGGTCGAGCTCCTGCAGCTCATAGCGGGCAAACAGCGGATCGAGCACCTGGCCATCATGCTTCAAAACAAGCCGATCCCGTGCGAATGCCAGGATATGCGTGCCTTCCTTGGCGAGCGCATGCTTGATCGATTCCTCGTCGCGATGCTCCGCATCCCGGTTGAGCTGGTTTTCCGCAAAAGCGGTGAGACTGCTTGGTTCCGGATGCGGGGCATCCGAGGAAAAGATGGAGTGGCTCATTGTGAAAGCGTTTCCCGCAACTTGGCTATCAGGCTGTTCATGTCTTCGTCCGAATAGGGTTCCGCCTTGCCGTAGCCCCAGACCGGGCCTGGCCAGTTGGCATCACCTTCGAACCGCGCGATGACATGAACATGCAGCTGACGGACGATATTTCCAAGTGCCCCGACGTTGATTTTTGTGGCTCCCGTCAGCGTCTTCAACGCGCCTGCGGCCTTATCCGTTTCGAAGGTCAGCAAGACCCGGTCGAGCGGGGTCAGCTCGAAAACTTCCGATTTGTCGGGTCTGCGGGGGATCAGCACGAGCCAGGGCCAGCGGCGGTCCTTCATCAGCCTGACGTCACAGAGGCCGGTTATGGTGACTGAAACGCTGTCATTCGCCAGACGATCGTCGAGCGTGAACTCCTTCAAAGGGGCATCCTCCATTGTTTTATCAAATGTTTAGCAGTTTTTTTTGACCTTGGCTTGCTTTTGATGACGATATTGCCGATATGTGCATTCGGGAGGTTGGTGGTGGACGAGCCACTCGCCAACCGGGTCAGGTCCGGAAGGAAGCAGCCCTAACGAGCCCGGCACGGGTCATTCGTGCCAGCCTCCCACCACTCCGAAAGCAAGACCCGGCTTTCCGGGCGACAAGCAGGGCGATGAGCGACACCGAGCGACAAGCAAAAGATGCCGCTTCGACCGGCACCGGTTACCGGGTGCTGGCCCGCAAATACAGGCCGAAGGACTTCACCGACCTGATGGTCGGCCAGGAGCCGATGGTTCGCACGCTGACCAACGCGTTCGAGACCGGCCGCATCGCCCAAGCCTATATGCTGACGGGCGTGCGCGGCGTCGGCAAGACGACGACGGCCCGCATCCTTGCACGCGGCCTCAACTACAAGACCGCCGACATCGATCGCCCCACCATCGATCTGCGTGAACCCGGCGAACATTGCCAGGCGATCATGGAAGGCAGGCATGTCGACGTCATCGAAATGGACGCCGCCTCGCATACAGGTATCGACGATATCCGCGAAATCATCGAGCAGGTGCGCTACCGTCCGGTTTCGGCCCGCTACAAGGTCTACATCATCGACGAAGTGCACATGCTGTCGACGGCGGCCTTCAACGGGCTCTTGAAGACGCTGGAAGAGCCGCCCGAGCATGTGAAGTTCATCTTCGCGACGACGGAAATCCGTAAAGTTCCGATCACGGTGCTGTCGCGCTGCCAGCGCTTCGACCTGCGCCGTATCAGCGCCTCCGATCTCGTCGGGCTATTCACCACCATCGCCGGCAAGGAAGGCATCGAGGCCGAGCCGGACGCGCTCGCCATGATCGCCCGCGCCGCCGAAGGTTCGGCGCGCGACGGCCTGTCGCTGCTCGACCAGGCGATCGCCCATGGCAGCGGCTTCGTCGCTGCCGATGCGGTGCGCGCAATGCTCGGGCTCGCCGACCGCGCGCGCATCGTCGATCTCTTCGGCCATGTCGTCAAAGGCGATGTCTCGGCGGCGCTTGCCGAATTCAACAGCCAGTACGAGGCCGGCGCCAATCCCGTCGTCGTGCTCACCGACCTTGCCGATTTCACCCATCTCGTGACCCGCCTCAAATATGTGCCCGATGCCGCCGACGATCCGTCGCTCAGCGAAATCGAGCGCACGAAAGCGGCGGAATTCGCGCAAGGGGTTGCGGTCACAGCACTTTCCCGCATCTGGCAGATGCTTCTCAAGGGCATCACCGAGACCGAGAATGCCGCGCGCACCGCCGGTGCGGCCGAAATGGTGCTGATCCGGCTCGCGCACGCCGCCCATTTGCCGGCACCGGAAGATGCTGCCCGCAGGCTTGCCGAATTTTCCGAAGGCAGCGGCGGCTCCCGCCCGTCGCCGTCCCCTGGCGGCGGCAATGGCGGTGGAGCGGTGTCCTATCAGGGCAATGCCATGGCGCGCGCGGTCGAAACACCGGCGCCGCGACCCACGCACTCCGCCTCCGTCGCGATGCTGCGTGCCGTACCGAATACACAGCCGGATTCGCAACCCGTCGGACGCATCGAGCAGAAACCCGCCGAGGCGCCGAAGCCGCTCGTGCCGGTCAATTCGATGGCCGATATCGCCGAACTCGCCAGTCAGAAGCGCGATCCGAAGCTGAAGGCGCTGGTGCGCACCTTCGTGCGTCCGGTCAAGCTGGAACCGGGAAGGCTCGATGTCAGCCTGACGCCGGGCGCTCCCGGCACGCTGCTGAACGAACTCGCCGTCAAGCTGAAGGAATGGACCGGGATCCACTGGATCGTCAGCCTCAGCCGCGAGGAAGGCCAGCCGACGCTTGTCGAGGCCGAGGCGAACGCCCAGAAGCAGCGGGTCGCCGATGCGCGGCAGGACCCCGACGTCGCCGCGATCCTGGCGCAATTTCCGGGCGCAAAGATCATCGACGTGCGGGTGCGGGCACCTGAGGCGGACGAAGAGGACGAAGCCGCCGCTCCGCCGGCAATCGCCGAATCCGTCGATGGCGATATCCTGCCGGGCGACGATATAGAATTCTAGGGGTAGGATGGACGGTAGCAAACCCGCCCGGCTCGCCGAGCAGCGGCGGCCGCGGGAATACATCTCTGCCAAGAAATAGACGTTTGCAGAAGAAGGACCAAAGACGATGCGCGACATCATGGGCATGATGGGCAAAGTGAAGGAAATGCAGGCCAAGATGGAGAAGATGCAGTCGGAGATCGCCGACATTCGCGTCGAAGGCAAGGCCGGCGGCGGCCTCGTCACCGTCACCGTCAACGGCAAGGGCCTGATGGTCGGCCTCAAGATCGATCCGTCGCTCTTCAAGGAAGACGATGTCGAGATTCTCGAAGACCTGATCGTTGCCGCCAACAAGGATGCTCAGGAAAAGGCCGAGGCAATCGCCGCCGAAAAGACGCGCGAACTCACAGCCGGCCTGCCGATCCCGCCCGGCTTCAAGCTGCCTTTCTGAGGCTAGTCTATTTCCTTCAGCGTGCGGTCGCCTTGCGAATGAGATCGCGGCCGATCGCCTTTGCCGGCTCGTTCCGCAGCACCAGCGACGTCGTCACGGCGCCATGACGCGCGACGGAATCGACGATGGTTTCAAGGTCCGACGGTGTCGGCACGAGAACCTTGAGCAGGAAGCAATCTTCGCCCGTCAGCCTCAAGACCTCGATAATCTCGGGCATTTCCGAAAACTGCTTCAGGCAGGGCCGGATATGCTCATGCGTGGTTCGCAGCCGGATGACCGCCATCATGCCGAGCCCGACGACGGCGGGATCGATGATGGCGCGATAAGCTGCAATCACGCCGCGCTCTTCCAGCCGCTTCAGCCGCTCCGAGGCCGCCGGCTGCGAGAGGCCGACGCGGCGGCCAAGTTCCGATACCGAGATTCGTCCATCCTGCTGCAGGATCTCGACGATCGATAGATCCGTCGGATCCAGCCCTCTTTCGACATTATCCATTCCACACCTTCAATTCATCGGTTCGCGAAGGTTTTATCCAATGGATTGCAATGTCAATCGATCGAGCGACATGGCAGGTTTCTCCACGAGGAAATAAGGAGAAAGGATTGGCATGAGCGATATCATCATGTTGCCGGGGCTTGGCGGCTCGGGCGAAAATCACTGGCAGACACTATGGGAGCGACAAAACCCCAACACGCGCAGGTTCCAGCCGCCGAGCTGGGACAGACCGGAACTCGCGGACTGGATTGCTGCGCTAGAGAAGGAGATCTCGAGCTCTAGAACGCCGCCGATCCTGATCGCGCATAGTCTTGCCTGCCAGCTCATCGTCCATTGGGTTCCCGTGAAGAAAACGGCAATCCTCGGCGCCTTTCTGGTGGCCGCTCCCGACCCCACAGGCGAAATCTATCTGGCCGAAGCCGGCAGCTTCGCCGATCCGCCACAGCAGAGGCTGCCCTTTCCATCCCTGCTCGTCGCCAGCACCGACGATCCTTTCGGCTCCATCGACCATGCGCGTCACAGTGCCGAAATCTGGGGCAGCACCTTTGTCGAGGTCGGGCCATGCGGCCATATCAATGCTGCATCAGGACTAGGGGACTGGCCGGAAGGCAAGGCAATTTTCGAGCGCTTTCGCGCGCAGCTCGAATAAGCGCAATTCGCCATTTGGAAAAATCGGGCCGGAATGCTATCTCTGACCGTCTTCGTCCAGATATCGTCTGGCCTGCCCGATCGGAGGGAATGCGATGAGCCTGTCGACGCTGCTTGTTTTTGCCGGTGCCTTGTTCATCGCAGCGGGGTCGCCGGGACCTAGCATTGCCGCGCTGGTGGCACGCGTGCTGACGAAGGGCGCGCGCGATGTCCTGCCGTTTCTTGCCGCCATGTGGCTCGGCGAGGCAATCTGGCTGACCTGCGCCATCGCCGGCCTTGCGACCATTGCCGAGACTTTCCATGTCGCCTTCGTGGCGATCAAATGGCTCGGTGTCGCCTATCTGCTCTATCTTGCATGGAAAATGTGGTTTGCGGCCTCCGACACGACGGAAGAACAGTTGCCGGATGCACAATCGCCCGCGCGACTGTTTCTCGCCGGCTTCACGGTCACCATGGGCAATCCGAAGATCATGGTATTCTACGTGGCGCTGCTGCCTTCGATCATCGATCTGCATGGCGTGGCGATATCTGGCTGGGCCGAGCTGGTGGCGACGATGTTCGTGGTTCTCATCGTCATCGATCTCTCCTGGGCGATGCTTGCCGCGAAGGCGAGAACCTTCCTGAAGAGCCGCCGCGCCGTTCGCATTGCCAACCGCGCCAGCGCCGGCACTATGGCGGGCGCGGCCGTAGCGATCGCCATGCGTTAGGTTCGGGAATTTTCGAACTCCATCCCTGAACACGGCGTAAAGATAGCATGCGATTGGAAACGGCCGGGATTTTTCCTTTGCCGACCGTCCGTTCCGTGATTCCGTTCTCGAAGCTTATGAGCTAAAAGCCTCCAATGGCAAAGCGAGTCACCGGCCCCGAAATCGAAAAACTCATCCAGCTTCTGGCAAAAGTGCCGGGCCTTGGGCCGCGCTCGGCGCGCCGCGCGGCGCTGCATCTGATCAAGAAGAAGGATCAGCTTCTCGGGCCGCTGTCCCATGCCATGGGCGACGCCTATGACAAGGTGAAGATCTGTTCGCGCTGCGGCAATGTCGATACCGTCGATCCCTGCACCGTCTGCACCGACGACCGACGCGACCAGTCCGTCATCATCGTCGTCGAGGATGTCTCCGACCTCTGGGCACTGGAACGATCGGGCGCGATGAACGCCGCCTATCACGTTCTCGGCGGCGTCTTGTCACCGCTCGACGGCGTCGGGCCTGACGATCTCAATATTCGCGGGCTGATCGCGCGCGTCGGCGAAGGCGGCGTCCGCGAGATCATCATCGCCGTCAACGCCACGGTCGAAGGGCAAACCACAGCACACTATATAACCGACCAGCTGGATGGCCTCGAGGTCAAGATCACCCGCCTTGCCCATGGCGTGCCTGTCGGCGGCGAACTAGATTATCTTGATGAGGGCACGCTGGCGGCAGCGCTGAGGGCGCGGACGGCGATTTGAGGATTTTCGCGAAGATATAAAGGACTGCGTATGAGGAGAGTCCATACCCCCCTCTGTCAGCTTTCGCTGACATCTCCCCCACAAGGGGGGAGATTGGTTGCCCGCAGCGGCGATCTGCCTCAAACCAATATCCTGCCTGCAGAAACTTCGAACTATCGACATGGCACGAAGCTCGCCGCCAACAATCTCCCCCCTTGTGGGGGAGATGTCCCGAAAGGGACAGAGGGGGGTATCTCGCGGCACGTTCTGCGGTTGCTCATCCTCCTCCTCGCCCTCCTCCCCTTTCCCGCTCTCGCCGCCTCCAAAACCGACGTCGAGGCGCAGTTTCAGGCCTGGATACAGAAGAATTTCTGGCCCGAGGCGCAAAAGGCCGGAATTTCCGAAAAGACTTTCCAGGCCGCCTTCGCCGGCGTAACGCTGAACTGGGATCTGCCTGACCTCGAGCCGCCGGGCTTCCCGAAGCCCAAACAACAGGCGCAAACCCAGGCCGAGTTCTCCTCCCCCGCCCCCTATTTCAACGAGGCGCGGCTGCAGAAGCTCGCCGCAACAGGGCGGGGGCTTGCTTCGCAATATGGACCGGTGCTGCGGCGGATCGAGAAAACCTATGGCGTTCCGGGACCGATCCTGCTCGCCATCTGGGGCCGCGAGACCGGTTTCGGCATTGCCAAGCTGCCGAATTCCGCGATCCAGGTGCTGGCAACCAAAGCCTTCATGTCGACGCGCAAGGACATGTTTCGAACCGAGCTTATCGCCGCCCTGCGCATCCTCGAACATGGCGACGTCACGCCGGATCAGTTCAAGGGTTCCTGGGCCGGCGCACTCGGCCAGCCGCAGTTCATGCCGACCAACTATCTGAAATATGCCGTCGACTTCGACGGCGACGGCCACCGCAACATCTGGACCTCCGTGCCGGATACGCTGGCATCCATAGCCAACTATATGGTTCAGAAGGGCTGGCAGCGCGGCCGAAGCTGGGGATACGAGGTCACGATCCCGCAGAACGTTTCCTGCGCCCAGGAAGGCCCCGACCTTGCCAAGCCGATCTCGCAATGGGCCTCGCTTAGCATCACGCGGGTATCCGGCAAGGCATTTCCATCGGACGAATTGCGCGCCAGCGGCATGATGCTGGTGCCGGCCGGCCGCGACGGGCCGGAATTCATCGTGACGCCGAATTTCTACGTCATCAAGGAATACAACAATTCCGACCTCTACGGCCTCTATATCGGCAATCTCGCCGACCGCATTGCCGATGGCAGCGGCGCCTTCCAGGAAAAATGGGGCGATGTCGGCAAGATGCTGCGCTCCGACGTCGCCAACATGCAGAAGGCTCTGGAGCGCAAGGGCTACGATGTCGGCGGCACGGACGGCCTGCCCGGCTATAAGACGCGGCGCTCGATCGGTCAGTGGCAGGAAAAGAACGGCATGAAGCCCACCTGCTATCCCGATAGCTCGATGCTCGGCGTGCTGAAATAGCCCCGGAAACGGCTTTCGGCGCGAATGCCTTGCAATTCGCAGGAAAGAGGCTTATATCCGCATCAAATTCTTGATCGTGTGATGAAGAGTGGGCCGCAAGGACCCGCTCTTTTTTATTAGCGCGATCTCCCGATGCATGAAAAATGCGGAGTGAATGCTTGTCGGACGTGACAAACGCAGACAATACCAATGAACCCCGGCTGATCGTCGAAACCGGCCTTGATCAGCGCGTTGCCGCCATCATCGAGCCTGTCCTCGTGGGCATGGGCTTCCGCCTGGTGCGTGCGCGCCTCCTGAACCTGAACGGCCTGACGCTGCAGATCATGACCGAGCGCAACGACGGCACCATGACCGTCGAGGACTGCGAAGAGGTTTCCATGGCCATTTCGCCGGTGCTGGATGTGGAAGATCCGATCGATAAGGCGTATCATCTGGAAGTGTCGTCGCCGGGCATCGACCGCCCGATGGTGCGCAAGTCGGATTTCCAGCGCTGGATCGGCCACCTCGTCAAATGCGAAACGTCGATCCTCGTCGATAACCGCAAGCGCTTCCGCGGCAAGATCATCGCCGTCGATGCCAACGGTTTCACGATCGAGCGCGACCAGGTTACCCGTGGCGAGGAGCTCAAGGTGACCATTCCGTTCAGCACCTTGGCCGAAGCCAAGCTGATCCTGACGGACGATCTCATCCGCGACGCGCTGCGCGCCGACAAGCTGGCGAAAGCCGAGGCAGCGAACCAGAACGAAGCGGACGACGAAGAATAACCGATCAACGAACCGCCTGACGGAACGGGAACCCTGAGGGCTGGAAGACGGAGACTAAAGACAATGGCAGTCAGTGCGAACCGGCTAGAACTTCTGCAGATCGCAGATGCAGTGGCGCGCGAAAAGGTCATCGACCGCGAGATCGTGCTTGCCGCAATGGCGGATGCGATCCAGAAGGCCGCGCGCTCTCGTTACGGCACGGAATCGAATATCCGCGCCGACATCAACCCGAAGACGGGCGAGATCCGCCTGCAGCGTCTGCTCGAAGTGGTCGAGAAGGCCGAGGATTATTCCACGCAGATTCCGCTGGAACTGGCCCGCGACCGCAATCCGGACGCAGCCCTTGGCGATTTCATCGCCGATCCGCTGCCGCCGATGGATTTCGGCCGCATCGCCGCCCAGTCGGCCAAGCAGGTCATCGTGCAGAAGGTGCGCGAAGCCGAGCGTGACCGCCAGTTCGACGAATTCAAGGATCGCGTCGGCGAAATCGTCAACGGCACGGTCAAGCGCGTCGAATACGGCAACGTCATCGTCGATCTCGGCCGCGGCGAAGGCATCATCCGCCGTGACGAGATGATCCCGCGCGAAAACTTCCGCTACGGCGACCGCGTCCGCGCCTATGTCTACGACGTCCGCCGCGAGCAGCGCGGTCCGCAGATCTTCCTGTCGCGCACGCATCCGCAATTCATGGTCAAGCTCTTCACCATGGAAGTGCCGGAAATCTACGACGGCATCATCCAGGTGAAGTCGGTTGCCCGCGATCCGGGCTCACGCGCCAAGATCGCCGTCATCTCGAACGACTCGTCGATCGACCCGGTCGGCGCCTGCGTCGGTATGCGCGGTTCTCGCGTCCAGGCCGTCGTCGGCGAACTGCAGGGCGAAAAGATCGACATCATTCCCTGGTCCAACGAGCCGGCGAACTTCGTCGTCAACGCGCTTCAGCCCGCCGAAGTCGCCAAGGTCGTTCTCGATGAAGATGCCGAGCGCATCGAAGTCGTGGTTCCGGACGAGCAGCTGTCGCTCGCCATCGGCCGCCGCGGTCAGAATGTCCGCCTCGCGTCGCAGCTGACGGGCTGGGATATCGACATCATGACGGAAGCCGAGGAATCGGAACGCCGTCAGAAGGAATTCAACGAGCGCACCAACCTCTTCATGGATGCGCTCGACGTCGACGAAATGGTCGGCCAGGTTCTGGCCTCCGAGGGCTTTGCCGCTGTCGAGGAACTGGCCTACGTCGATCTCGACGAAATCTCCTCCATCGACGGTTTCGACGAAGACACCGCCCAGGAAATCCAGACCCGCGCCCGCGAATATCTCGAGAAGCTCGAAGCCGAGATGGACGAGAAGCGCAAGGCTCTCGGCGTTTCCGACGAGCTTCGTCAGATCAACGGCATGACGGCTCAGATGATGGTTGCTCTCGGCGAGGACGGCATCAAGACGATCGAGGACTTCGCCGGCTGCGCCGCCGACGACCTCGTCGGCTGGTCCGAGCGCAAGAACGGCGAAACGAAGAAGTTCGAAGGCCTGTTCTCCAAGCTCGAAGTCTCGCGCGTGGAAGCCGAACAGATGGTCGTGCAGGCCCGCCTGCTGGCCGGCTGGATCACCGAAGCCGATCTCGCCGCCGAAGCCGAAGAGGCATCGGAGGGTGAAGGCGAGGCCGAGCAGGAAGCATGATGAGCGCAGAGGGGCCGAAGGCCGCATCCGAAGACGACGATCTTGCGGGTGATGGCGCGAATGGCCGTATGTGCATCGTAACACGCGAAAGCGGATCGCCCGACGAGCTGATCCGCTTCGTCGCCGCTCCGGACGGAACCGTCGTTCCCGATCTGAAGCGGCAGCTGCCGGGACGCGGATGCTGGGTCAAGATCGACCGGGCGCTCGTGGACAAGGCAGTGGCAAAGAAGTTGTTCTCCCGCGCCCTGAAGGCGGAGGTGACCGCACCGAACGATCTCGGTGCCACCGTCGACCGCCTGCTTGCGGCGCAACTGGCCGGGATGATGAACATGGCGCGCAAGGCGGGCCAGTTCGTATCCGGCTCGTCGAAGGTGGACGGCGCCGTTCGCAACGGCTCGGCACTTGCCGTGTTCCATGCGATGAACGCTGCTGCCGACGGCGTGCGCAAGATCGACCAGGCCCGCAAGGCCTGGCATCTCGGCATGGAGACCGAAATGGAAATACCATCCTTCCGTGTCTTTACGGAGGCGGAAATGGACGAACTGATGGGCCAGAATGCTTTTATCCATGCCGCAGCGCTTGCAGGGCAGGCGGGTGAGGGTGTAGTGAAGCGCGCAAACCTGCTCGAACGGTACCGCAACGGCGGTCAGTCCCGGGCAACGGGCGGCGCTGGCCGGCGAAAACAATGACGCGGTCACCGGCCTCTGCCGGACGCCTCATTAAGGTACATGCATTGAACGACAGGGTCTGACGGATATTTCCGTACCCTGTCCGAAGGAACAGGAACGGAATGACCGACAATCAAGACGACAAGACGCTGAGTGTTTCGGGTAAGAAGACCCTCACCTTGAAACCTTCAGGCGTAAACCAGGGCACCGTGCGCCAGGACATGGGCCGCGGTCGCACCAAGGCGGTCGTGGTTGAAACCCGTAAGCGCCGCCCGCTACGTCCTGAAGACGAAAAGCCAATCACGCCGGCGACGACAGCCGCGCCATCGGTGACGCGTGTCGCCGAGCCGACGCCGCAGCCGCCGCGCCCGCCCCAGCCGGCTCCGCGCATTCATCAGCCGGGTGGCCAGCAGCAGCGCCCCGCGCAATCGAACCAGGGTTATCAGCAGCGTCCGCAGCAGGAACGCTCGTCGCGTCCGGTGGTTCTGAACCACCTGTCGGCCGACGAGATGGACGCTCGCCGCCGCGCGCTTGCCGACGCCCAGGCTCGTGACGCCGCCGACGCCGTTCGCCGCGCCGAGGAAGAGGCACGCCGCAGGCAGGAAGAAGAGGCACGCCGCGTCACCGAACAGGCCGAAGCCGCCCGCCGCGCCGAGGAAGAGGCCGCTCGTGCTGTCGAAGCCAAGGCAGCGGCGCCTGCCGCACCGGCCGAACCCCAGACAGAAGCTCCGAAGCCGGCAGCCCAACCCGCTCCGGCACCGGTCGTTGCGCGTCGTCCGGACGCGGCTCCGCAGCCGGCCCGCCCGGGTGCCCCCTCGATGGAGACGCCTGCCGCCCGGCGCCGCGTCAGCCAGGACGACGACGACCGCGGCCCGCCGCGTGGCGGCGCGCCTGTGCGCGGCAAGGTCGTGCGTCCGGAGCCGGCAAAGCCGGTCACCACGCGTCCGAAGACGGACGACGATCGCCGCCGCGGCAAGCTGACGGTTACCACGGCCGATGTCGACGAAGACGGCAACGCCCGCGGCCGCTCGCTTTCGGCCATGCGCCGCCGCCAGGAGAAGTTCCGTCGCAGCCAAATGCAGGAAACGCGCGAAAAGATTTCGCGTGAAGTCGTCCTGCCCGAGACCATCACCATTCAGGAACTGTCGCAGCGCATGTCCGAACGTGCCGTCGACGTCATCAAGTACCTGATGAAGGAAGGCCAGATGATGAAGCCGGGCGACGTCATCGACGCCGATCTGGCCGAGCTGATCGCCGGCGAATTCGGCCACACGGTCAAGCGCGTTTCGGAATCCGATGTCGAGCAAGGCATCTTCAACGTTGCCGACGAGGAAGGCGAGCTGGTTTCCCGTCCGCCGGTTGTCACCATTATGGGTCACGTCGACCACGGCAAGACCTCGCTGCTCGATGCCATCCGCCATGCGAACGTGGTTGCCGGCGAAGCCGGTGGCATCACCCAGCATATCGGCGCCTATCAGGTCGAGCAGAACGGTCAGAAGATCACCTTCATCGACACGCCCGGCCACGCCGCCTTCACGGCGATGCGTGCCCGCGGTGCCCAGGCGACCGACATCGCGATCCTCGTGGTTGCGGCCGACGACAGCGTGATGCCGCAGACGATCGAATCGATCAACCACGCCAAGGCGGCGGGTGTTCCGATCATCGTCGCGATCAACAAGATCGACAAGCACGAAGCCAATCCGCAGAAGGTCCGCACGGAACTGCTGCAGCATGAAGTCTTCGTCGAATCGATGGGCGGCGAAGTTCTCGACGTGGAAGTCTCCGCGAAGAACCGTACCAACCTCGACAAGCTGCTGGAAGCCATCCTGCTGCAGGCGGAAATCCTTGATCTCAAGGCCAATCCGAACCGCACGGCAGAGGGCACCGTCATCGAAGCCCAGCTTGATCGCGGTCGTGGCTCCGTTGCCACGGTCCTCGTTCAGAAGGGTACGCTGCGTCCGGGTCAGATCGTCGTCGCCGGCGATCAGTGGGGCCGCGTGCGCGCTTTGATCAACGACAAGGGCGAACATGTGAAGGAAGCCGGTCCGGCCACGCCCGTCGAGGTTCTCGGTCTTTCGGGTACGCCGGCTGCAGGTGATAAATTCGCCGTCGTCGAAAACGAAAGCCGCGCCCGCGAGATTTCGGAATACCGTCAGCGCCTGGCCCGCGACAAGGCGGCCGCACGCCAGTCCGGTCAGCGCGGTTCGCTCGAACAGATGATGACCCAGCTGCAGAGCGCCGGCGTGAAGGAATTCCCGCTGGTGGTCAAGGGCGACGTGCAGGGCTCGATCGAAGCCATTGCCGGTGCGCTCGAGAAGCTCGGTACCGACGAAGTCCGTGCGCGCATCGTCCATTCGGGCGCGGGCGGCATCACCGAGTCGGATATTTCGCTTGCCGAAGCCTCGAACGCGGCCATCATCGGCTTCAACGTTCGCGCCAATGCCCAGGCACGCCAGTTTGCCGAGCGCGAAGGCATCGAGATCCGCTACTACAACATCATCTACGACCTGGTGGATGACGTGAAGGCGGCAATGTCGGGCCTGCTTTCTCCGGAGCGCCGCGAAACCTTCCTCGGCAATGCCGAAATCCTCGAGGTGTTCAACATCACGAAGGTCGGCAAGGTCGCGGGTTGCCGCGTCACCGAGGGCAAGGTCGAGCGTGGCGTCGGTGTGCGTCTGGTCCGCGACAACGTCGTTATCCACGAGGGCAAGCTCAAGACGCTCAAGCGCTTCAAGGATGAAGTGTCGGAAGTCAATGTCGGCCAGGAATGCGGCATGGCCTTCGAAAACTACGAAGACATCCGCGCCGGCGACACGATCGAGTGCTTCCGCGTCGAGCATATCACCCGTACGCTCTGAGCGATCGTTCGATTTGCTAGATATCAAAACCGCCGGCCAAGACCGGCGGTTTTTTTATTGGATCCATCCGAATGAGGATGGACCACCGGCATGACCACTGTGCCTGAAGACGATCGCTCCATTATCGCCTCCTTCATTCGGCAACCGGACGCACATGCATGCCGAAGGCGCCTCCTGGGCATCGATCAATACGATGCTATGGGTCGGCTGGAGTGAGATCCTCGATATTCGCCGCTCTGACGGACGGATCGAGTTCGATCTCGAATCCTTCGTTACCTATATTCCGGCGTCTGCCTTTTCCGACCGTGGAGCACAGGATGCCGCATTCGCGAGGATTCTCGGCTTCTGGGGGACCGCAACCCCTCTCCAGCCTTGACCTTTGCGCCGGATCGAGTCATTTGACCCGCTTTATCGCGTCCACGGGACGCTGCTAACGGAACAACCATGACCAGACCAACTTCTTCCGCGCCTTCGCAGCGCATGCTTCGCGTCGGCGAGCAGGTGCGCTCAGCGATTACGCAGGTCCTGCAACGCGGCGAAGTGCGCGACGACCTGATCGAGCGCACCGTGATCTCCATTTCCGAAGTGCGCATGTCGCCCGATCTGAAGATCGCTACCGCCTTCGTGACCCCGCTCGGCGTCGCCGACCACGGCGCCGTCATCGAGGCGCTGAACCGCCACGCGAAATATATCCGCGGCCGCCTCGGCCCGCAGCTTCGCCAGATGAAGTACATGCCGGAGGTTCGTTTCCGAGACGATACGAGCTTCGACAACTACCAGAAGATCGAGGCGCTTCTGCGCTCGCCCGAGGTCAGCCGCGATCTCGAAGACGACAACGACCAAGATCAATAACAGAGACAGAGAATGTCCAAGCCACGCAAGCCCAAGGGCCGCCCGATTTCGGGCTGGCTCATCCTCGACAAGCCGATTGATTTCGGCTCGACCGAAGCCGTTTCCAAGATCAAGTGGCTGTTCAAGGCCCAGAAGGCCGGCCATGCCGGCACGCTCGATCCGCTCGCATCCGGCATGCTGCCGATCGCGCTCGGCGACGCCACCAAGACGGTTCCCTACGTCATGGACGGCCGCAAGATCTACGAATTCACCGTGACCTGGGGCGAGGAACGCGCCTCCGACGACCTCGAAGGCGAAGTGACCGCCACGTCCGACAAGCGTCCCGGCGAAGAGGACATCCGCGCGCTGCTGCCGAAATATACCGGCGTCATCAACCAGATCCCGCCGCAGTTTTCCGCCATCAAGATATCAGGCGAACGCGCCTACGATCTGGCTCGCGAGGGCGAAACGGTCGAGATCCCGTCGCGCGAAGTCGAAATCTTCCGCCTGACGCTGCTCGCCTGCCCGGATGCCAATACGGCGCATTTCGAGGTGGAATGCGGCAAGGGAACCTATGTGCGCGCGCTTGCCCGCGACTTCGGCCGCGACCTTGGTTGCTACGGTCATATTTCCGGCCTGCGCCGCAGCTTCGTCGCCCCCTTCGCCGAGGAGACGATGGTGCCGCTTGCCGATCTCGTGGCGCTGGAAGAGATCGAAGATGCGGACGAGCGGCTCGCAGCGCTCGATGCTCTGCTCATCGACACGGCGGAAGCCCTGTCTTCGCTGCCGCATCTCGTCATCAGCGACGACCAGGCGCATCGCCTGAAGATGGGCAACCCGATCCTGGTGCGCGGCCGCGATGCGCCGGTTGCCAAAACCGAGGCCTATGCCACGGCACGCGGCAAGCTGATCGCGATCGGCGAGATCGGGCAGGGTGAGTTCCGGCCCAAGCGGGTTTTTGGATAAAAGCATCTTCTCTCCGGCGGAGAGAAGGTGGACGCGAGCAAACTCGCTGAGCGAGATTGAGAGAGGCCGGATGAGGGGGCTCGAAGCAAAGCTTCGAGTGGCTTGAGCGCAAGCGAAAGGCAAATTTCCCGATGCCGCGCCACCCCCTCATCCGACCCTTCGGGCCACCTTCTCCCCGAGGGGAGAAGGTAAAGACAGGATGCCCTTCCCTTTGCAGCCCAAATGGTCTATAGGCAGCGCCAGCATCAGGCGCGCCTGATTGCATTCGCGGCCAATGCTGGACGACATCCCGGCGTTTGGCGACCTTAATTCCTCTCATAGAAAGGATCACCCGATGTCGATCACTGCTGAGCGCAAGGCTGCGCTGATCAAGGAATACGCAACCGCCGAAGGCGACACCGGTTCTCCGGAAGTTCAGGTTGCGATCCTGACCGAGCGCATCAACAACCTCACCGAACACTTCAAGGGCCACAAGAAGGACAACCATTCCCGTCGTGGCCTCCTGACGATGGTTTCCAGCCGGCGCTCGCTTCTTGACTACCTCAAGAAGAAGGACGAAGGCCGTTATACCAAGCTGATCACCAGCCTCGGTATCCGCCGCTAACGGAACTTCCGGCGGGCGTTCACCTGAACGTCCGCCGGATGCTTATGAAGGGTACGAACCCTGGAAGACTGTTTCCCTCGCGCCTTCTCTTGCGCGATGCGAAACCGCCGGCAGGCCGGATGGGCCGGTCCTGCCAACAACAACCGTTGACCTGTCATGGGGCAGGATTGCCGGATGCTTTCAGCCGAAGCTTCTTGCTTCGGCCGATCTTCGAAAGCCTCTCGTTGTCTTGCCCGTGATGCGTCACATTTCGTGCGGTTGAAGATGCGCCCTGCCGAAACGTCGGCGACGGCGCATTTTCCCGCATAGTGCAAGGACAAGATATGTTCGATATCCATACCGTCGAAATCGAGTGGGCAGGCCGCCCGCTGAAACTCGAAACCGGCAAGATCGCCCGCCAGGCCGACGGCGCCGTCGTCGCCACCTATGGCGAGACCGTGGTGCTTGCGACCGTCGTTTCCGCCAAGGCGCCGAAGCCGGGCCAGGACTTCTTCCCGCTCACCGTCAACTACCAGGAAAAGACCTACGCAGCCGGCAAGATCCCCGGCGGCTACTTCAAGCGCGAAGGACGCCCGAGCGAAAACGAAACCCTCGTTTCGCGCCTGATCGACCGCCCGATCCGCCCGCTCTTCCCGGAAGGCTACAAGAACGACACGCAGGTCGTCGTGACAGTCATCCAGCATGACCTGGAAAACAATCCCGACATCCTGTCGATGGTCGCCACCTCGGCCGCCCTGACGCTCTCGGGCGTCCCGTTCATGGGTCCGATCGGCGGCGCCCGCGTCGGCTACATCAACGGCGAATACGTGCTGAACCCGCATCTCGACGAGATGGACGAATCGAGCCTCGACCTCGTCGTCGCCGGCACGCAGGAAGCCGTTCTCATGGTTGAATCCGAAGCCAAAGAACTGCCTGAAGACGTCATGCTCGGCGCCGTCATGTTCGGTCACCGCGGCTTCCAGCCTGTGATCGATGCGATCATCAAGCTCGCCGAAGTCGCCGCCAAGGAGCCGCGCGATTTCCAGCCGGAAGACTATTCCGAGCTCGAGAAGGAAATGCTCGGCCTTGCCGAAACCGAATTGCGCGACGCCTACAAGATCACGCAGAAGGCTGACCGCTATGCCGCCGTCGACGCTGTCAAGGCGAAGGTCAAGGCACACTTCCTGCCCGAGGAAGGCGAAGCCAAGTACACGGCCGAGGAAGTCGGCGCCATCTTCAAGCACCTGCAGGCGAAGATCGTCCGCTGGAACATCCTCGACACGTCCAGCCGCATCGACGGCCGCGACCTGCAGACGGTCCGTCCGATCCTCGCCGAAGTCGGCCTGCTGCCGCGCACGCACGGTTCCGCCCTCTTCACCCGCGGCGAGACGCAGGCAGTCGTCGTTGCCACGCTCGGCACCGGCGAAGACGAGCAGTATGTCGACAGCCTGACTGGCATGTACAAAGAAAACTTCATGCTGCACTACAACTTCCCGCCCTACTCGGTCGGCGAAACCGGCCGCATGGGTTCTCCGGGCCGTCGCGAAATCGGCCATGGCAAGCTCGCCTGGCGCGCTGTGCACCCGATGCTGCCGACAGCGGAACAGTTCCCCTACACGCTGCGCGTCGTCTCTGAGATCACCGAGTCGAACGGCTCGTCCTCGATGGCGACCGTTTGCGGCACCTCGCTGGCGCTGATGGATGCCGGCGTGCCGCTGGCAAAGCCGGTTGCCGGTATCGCCATGGGCCTGATCAAGGAAGAAGAACGCTTCGCCGTTCTCTCCGACATCCTCGGTGACGAAGACCACCTCGGCGACATGGACTTCAAGGTCGCCGGCACGGAAGCCGGTATCACCGCCCTGCAGATGGACATCAAGATCGAAGGCATCACCGAAGAGATCATGAATGTCGCCCTGAACCAGGCCAAGGGCGGCCGTCTGCACATTCTCGGCGAGATGGCCAAGGCCATCTCCGAGAGCCGCGGCCAGCTCGGCGAATTCGCTCCGCGCATCGAAGTGATGAACATCCCGGTCGACAAGATCCGCGAAGTCATCGGTTCGGGCGGCAAGGTCATCCGCGAAATCGTCGAAAAGACCGGCGCGAAGATCAACATCGAGGACGACGGCACCGTCAAGATCGCCTCCTCCTCCGGCAAGGAAATCGAAGCGGCCCGCAAGTGGATCCACTCGATCGTCGCCGAGCCGGAAGTCGGCCAGATCTACGAAGGCACCGTTGTCAAGACCGCCGACTTCGGCGCCTTCGTCAACTTCTTCGGCGCCCGTGACGGCCTCGTCCACATCTCGCAGCTCGCTTCCGAGCGCGTTGCCAAGACGCAGGACGTCGTCAAGGAAGGCGACAAGGTCTGGGTCAAGCTGCTCGGCTTCGACGAGCGCGGCAAGGTTCGCCTGTCCATGAAGGTTGTCGACCAGGCGACCGGCCAGGAAATCGCTGCCGACAAGAAGAAGGACGACGCGGCCGAATAAGCCCGCGCCTTCATCCAAGTCCGGGGCGCGGGATCTTTTCCGCGCCCTTTTTATATTGATGCCGTCGGCCTAGCCTGCTTTCGCTGAAGCTATGTGCCCGGCCCCTCACCCTAGCCCTCCCCCGTACGCGGGGAGGGCTAGGGTGAGGGGCAAGCACAAGCTAAAATGCCGCGCATACCCGACAGACGAAACCCATTCCCATGATGAGACCCGCCCATGAGCCGCGATGCCCTGAAGACCCTGTTCCATCCCTTTGCCTCCGGCACTGTCGACGCACCCGGCGAAGGTCAGCGCATCCTGTTTCTCGGCGCCGAGGCCGGCTTTGCACTGCCGGAGGGCTTTGCCGCCGAGCTTTCCGCCGTCCAGGGCTTCCGCCCCTTCTTTCGCCAGCTGCAGGCGCAGCGCATCAACGTGACGCCGGATATCGAAGGCGAAGACTATGATGGCGCGCTGGTGCTTTGCGGCAAGCACAAGGGCGAGAATGAAGATCATATCGCCGAAGCGCTGGCACGCGTTAAGGAAGGCGGCCTCATCGTCGTTGCCGGCGGCAAGGAAGACGGCATCCAGCCGCTGCGCAAGCGCATCGAGGCCTTCGGCCTCGAAATTGAGCATATGCCGAAGTATCACGGCGTCGCCTTCTGGTTTGCCCGTCCCGCCGATATCAAGATTTTGACGGCGCAGCTTGCAAAGCCGGCAACGCTGGTCGACGACAGCTTCACCACGGCGCCAGGCATGTTCTCCCATGACCGCGTGGATGCCGGTTCCGAACTGCTCGCTTCGCGCCTGCCGACCGATTTTGCCGGCGATGCCGCCGATTTCGGCGCCGGCTGGGGCTATCTCTCTGTCGAGCTCGCAACGAAGTCGCCGAGGATCGAACGTATCGACCTCTACGAGGCCCATTACGGCGCTCTGGAGGCCGCACGCGCCAATCTGCTGTCGCACTGCCCAAAGGTCGCCCAGCGCTTCTTCTGGCACGATCTGGCGAGCGAGCCGGTCAAGGACAAATACGACCTGATCATCATGAACCCGCCTTTCCACGAAGGCCATGCCGCCGAGCCCTCGCTCGGGCAGGCGATGATCAAGACGGCCGCTTCGGCGCTGCGCGGCGGCGGACGGCTGATGCTGGTCGCCAATCGTGGCCTGCCCTACGAGCCGGTGCTGGCGGAGAATTTCAGGGAATTCGGCGAGACCTGCCGCAATGCCCGTTACAAGGTGCTTTGGGCGAAGAAGTAAACGATGAATGGCGGTCAATCGGCCGCCATTTTTCGAGCTGGGCTCAGGAGATTCGATTCCTTGCCATTGCAGCCCATTCGCGGCTCAGCACGGCGTAGATGTATTCGCCCCCCGCCGCCGCCATTGAAGCAATCGCCTTCGATCAAAGCGCCTTGCGACGCAAGCTAAGCCGTTCGCTACTCAATCCGGCCGGGCGCCAGGCAACTCCACCTCACCCAGCCGGCGGGGAATCAGATGGACATGGGCGTGAAAGATTTTCTGACCCGCTGCATGGCCGATGTTCGATCCGAAATTAAATCCGCGGACTGACGGATCGCTGCCGGCGATTGCCTCCTGGCAATGCATGGCAAGCTGGTGAATGGCTTCGCGCTCTTCCGCATCCGTTGCGAAAATGTCCGTTACGTGACGCTTGGGAATGATCAATGTGTGTAACGGCCGGACCGGGAATTTGTCCCTGATCGCAAAGGCCATCGCGTTTTCGGCGAGGACGGTCAGTTCGGACATACGGCAAAAGACGCAATTTTCACCTACCACACGGACCTCCGCCCAAACTTAAGGCCGCTCGCAGCGGCCCTAAGATGCTACAGAATTTGCAATTGAGGTGACAGTTTCGGCGCCCGATGCCGAATTTACTCCACATCCGCGCTCGACAGCGTTTCCAGCGTCGGCATCGAGGTGATGTTGTAGCCGGCATCGACGAAATGGATTTCGCCGGTCACGCCTGCCGACAGATCCGACAGAAGATAGAGTGACGACGAACCGACCTGGTCGATGGTGACGGACTTGCGCAGCGGTGCGTTGCGCTGGTTCCACGAGAGAATGGCGCGAGCGTCGGAAATGCCGGCGCCGGCGAGCGTCCGGATCGGGCCGGCGGAGACGGCGTTGACGCGGATGCCGCGCGGGCCGTAATCGGCGGCGAGATAGCGGACGGACGCCTCGAGCGCGGCCTTGGCGACACCCATGACGTTGTAGTTCGGGATGACGCGCGTCGAGCCGTTATAGGTCAGCGTCAGCATGCTGCCGCCCTCGATCATCAGATCGGCCGCCCGCTTGGCGATCTCGGTGAAGGAGAAGCAGGAAATCACCATGGTGCGGGTGAAATTCTCCCGCGTGGTGTTGGCATAGAGCCCTTTGAGCTCGTTCTTGTCGGAAAAGCCGATGGCATGGACGATGAAGTCCAGCTTGCCCCAGCGCTCCTTGATGGTGTCGAAGACGGCATCGACCGAAGCCAGATCCTCGACATCGCACGGCAGAAGGAAATCCGAACCGACTTCGGCTGCGAGCGGCTTGACGCGCTTGCCGAGCGCCTCGCCCTGAAATGTGAAAGCCAGTTCCGCGCCTTCGGCGGCAAGCGCCTTTGAAATACCCCAGGCAATCGAATGATTGTTTGCGACACCCATGATGAGGCCGCGCTTACCCTGCATGATTCCCGTCATTGCCTTATCCGTTGTAGCGCTGGAATACGAGCGTGGCGTTGGTGCCGCCGAAGCCGAAGGAATTCGAAAGAGCGATATCGAACTTGGCGTTGTCGATACGCTTGCGAACGATCGGCACGCCTTCGAATTCCGGATCGAGTTCGGTGATATGAGCGCTTTCCCCGATGAAACGCTCCTGCATCATCAGGATCGAATAGATCGATTCCTGCACGCCCGCTGCGCCGAGCGAATGGCCCGTCAGCGACTTGGTCGACTGGACCGGCGGGATCTTGTCGCCGAAAACTTCGCGGATCGCGCCGATTTCCTTGCTGTCGCCGACCGGCGTCGAGGTGCCGTGAGTGTTGATGTAGTCGATCTCGCCCTTCACGGTGGCGAGCGCCTGGCGCATGCAGCGCACGGCACCCTCGCCCGAAGGTGCTACCATATCGTAACCGTCCGAGGTGGCGCCGTAGCCGACGATTTCGGCATAGATCTTGGCGCCGCGGGCCTTGGCATGCTCAAGCTCTTCCAGAACCAGCACGCCGGCGCCGCCGGCAATGACGAAACCATCTCGCTTGGCGTCATAGGCGCGCGAAGCGGTTTCGGGGTGGTTCTCGTTGAAGTCGGACGACATGGCGCCCATGGCGTCGAAGAGGTTCGACATGGTCCAGTCGAGATCTTCGTGGCCGCCGGCGAACATGACGTCCTGCTTGCCCCATTGGATCATTTCGGCGGCGTTGCCGATGCAGTGCGCCGAAGTCGAGCACGCAGACGAGATCGAGTAGTTGACGCCGTGGATCTTGAACCAGGTCGCAAGCGTGGCCGAGGCGGTCGACGACATCGACTTCGGTACTGCAAACGGGCCGATGCGCTTCGGGCTGTTGTTCTTGCGGGTGATATCGGCCGCCTCGATCAGCGTGCGGGTCGACGGGCCGCCGGAGCCCATGATAATGCCGGTGCGCTCGTTGGTGATATCGCTTTCCTCGAGGCCGCTATCGGCGATCGCCTGCTTCATGGCGACGTGGTTCCAGGCGCCGCCCTGCGACAAAAAGCGCATGGCGCGGCGATCCACCATATCGGTCGTGTCGATCTTCGGCGATCCCCAGACCTGGCACTTGAAGCCGTGCTCGGCAAAATCGGGGGAGAAGGAAATGCCGGATTTGGCGTCGCGCAGCGAGGCGGTCACCTCTTGAGCATTGTTTCCAATCGAAGAGACAATACCCAGACCCGTAACAACTACCCGTCTCATGTCGATGACCTTTTCTAAAACATCTGTCTTTGTGGAGGCGGCGACGCCGCAGTTCAGACGACCTTGTCCTTGGACAGGCCCACGCGCAGGTCCGTCGCCTGATAGATCGTCTCACCATCGGCCTTCAGCCAGCCATCGGCCGTGCCGAGGACGAGGCGGCCGCGCATGACGCGCTTGAAGTCGATGCCGTATTCGAGAAGCTTCGTATCCGGACGGACCATGCCCTTGAACTTCACTTCGCCTGTCGAAAGCGCCATGCCGCGGCCGGGCTCACCGAGCCAGCCGAGGAAGAAGCCGGTCAACTGCCACATGCCGTCGAGGCCGAGACAGCCCGGCATGATGGGATTGCCGGCGAAATGACAGGGGAAGTACCAGTCGTCGGGGCGCACGTCGTATTCAGCGCGGATGAAGCCCTTGTCGAAGGCGCCGCCGGTCTCGGAAATTTCAGTAATGCGGTGGACCATCAGCATCGGCGGCAGGGGAAGCTGTGCATTGCCCGGACCGAACAGCTCGCCGCGGCCGCAAGCCAGGATTTCCTCGTAATTGAAGCTGGACTGTCTCGTCGTCATAAAAATTCCGTTTCCCCCGCATGAATGCCGATGGATGTGAAGCTTTAGTGCAAGATGGACAGAAAATGAAGCGAAAGCATTGGACTCTCATTCTTCCGTTCGATCGAAGGCACTAGCCGTTATGTGGTGGTCGCATACAGGAACGCCAGAGCCGCTACCAGAGCCAAATGCGGCAAAAGCCCGTTTTTTGCGGCTTTTGAGCACCTTCCCACCCCACTGAAACTATTGAAAGCAATCAAGGCAAAAGTTATATGGCTTAGGAAAGAATTATAGAGATCAGGAATCCGGAGTCCCTGAATGGCAGAACATGCCGAAATCGCGATCGAAACCAGGCTGCGCAATGTCGGCCTGAGACCGACCCGACAGCGGATCGCGCTGGGAGACCTTCTCTTCGCCAAGGGCGACCGCCATCTGACAGTCGAGGAACTTCACGAGGAAGCCGTTGCCGCTGGCGTTCCGGTTTCGCTCGCGACCGTCTACAACACGCTGCATCAGTTCACCGAAGCCGGCCTGATCCGCGTGCTTGCCGTCGAAAGCACCAAGACCTATTTCGACACGAACGTCTCCGACCACCATCACTTTTTCGTGGAAGGCCACAACGAAGTGCTGGATATCCCGATCAGCAACCTGACGATCGCCAATCTGCCCGAACCACCGAAAGGCATGGAAATCGCCCATGTCGACGTGGTGATCCGCCTGCGCCGCAAGTAGCGGCAATAGGCAATAGGCAATAGGCAATAGGCAATAGGCAATAGAATTGTCTCCCAGCCATCCGCTATCGCCTACTGGCTAGTTCCTACTGCCTCCCATTACATCACATCGTCCGGATGCCGGCCCGGCTTATGATGATAGGTCGGGAAGGTCCAGCCGAACCAGAGCGCGCCGCCGCGCACCACAAAGGCCGCCGTCACGCCCAATCCCGCGGACGCATAGAGCGGCAGCATCGTCGCGTTGGCGGCAGTAAAGACGCCGGCGCCGACAAGCGAAGCGGTCACATAGATTTCCGGACGCAGCAGCACCGAAGGTTCGTTCGCCAGCAGATCGCGCAGGATGCCGCCGAAGGTCGCCGTCAGTGCGCCAGTGACGATGGCGACGGTGGGCGAGCCCGTTGCCGCCATGCCCTTTGCCGCTCCCATGACGCAATAGGCCGATAGTCCGACCGCATCGAGCCAAATGAGCAGCCGGTAGCGCGATTCGAAGAGATGCGCGGTGAAAAAGACTAGGACGCCGACCACGGCGCAGATGACGATATAGGTCGGGTTCAGCACCCAGAAGACAGGCACTCGGCCAAGGACGATATCGCGTAGCGTGCCGCCGCCGATGCCGGTCACGGCTGCCAAGAAAAGGAAGCCAATCAAGTCAAGCTGCTTGCGCGACGCGGCGAGCGCGCCGGTTGCGGCAAAGAGGGCGACGCCGGCATAATCAAGAAACGAGAGAAGCGACATCGAGAACTCCAACGGGCGCCGGCGATTTTTCCGAAATGAATCACGACGGCAAGGGCCGCGCAAGCCGGCGCATGCAAAGATGCCGGGACGGTTACGGCGGCCATCGCGATCTCGACGGCGCTTCGAAAAGGAATCCCCCGTGAAATCCCTGCTGATCGTGATTTTCAATCTCATCGCACTCGTGTTCATGCCTGCGGTGGCCGAGGCGCAGCAATCGATCCTGCAGGATCCGGTCGCCTTCGAGAAGGATCACTTCACCAAGAGCTGCGACGGCCAGGTAAGCTTCGGCGATCACTTCGCCACTCAGCAGGATATCAACAACGACAAGCTGATGGATATCGTCATCAACGAGGGCGAGATCACCTGCAAGGGCGAAAAGCAGGCTTATTGCACCGACGACGGCTGCCCCTACAACTTCTATGTCCAGGTGGCCGAGGGCGGATATCTGCTTGTCGCCACGGCAAAGACCTATGGCTACGATTTCATCCTGCGCTTCGGCAACATGGTGCTGGTCATGAAGATGCATCCGCGCTTCTGCGACCGCAAGGATGGCGAAGCCGCCTGCGAAATCACCGTCAGGGTGCGCGGCACCAAATTCGTCACCATATCGCAGAAATAGGCACTCTGGCCCGGACACGTCGCTACAGTCCGGGCACGTTATCACGGCTGGGGCACGTCATCACGGCCCGGGATAGAGCGCCGAGGTGCGGCCGACGGCATAGTAGCCCACCAGGCCGACCCATTCGCGCAGGCCGGTTGCCAGGAGCTGCGCATTGCGCGAGGGCTGCGTGAAATCGAAGCCGAGCGTTTCCTTGCCGGTGCTGCGATAATCGACCGGCCAGGGCACGACAGCGATGCCCTGCTTGCGGAAAATGCCGATCGAACGCGGCATATGGAAGCCAGACGTGATCAGCAGGCAATCCGAAAGCCCATTCTGCGCCAGCAGTTCCTTGGTATTGACGGCATTTTCGAAGGTGGTGCGTGAGGTCTTGTCCTCGACCATGCGGCTTGTCGGAATACCGAGCGCGGTGAAGAAGCGCTCGGAAATCACGGCATCGCCTTCATAAGTGCCGCCGATCGAGCCATCCCCGCCGGAGATCACGATGCGCGCCTGCGGATATTTTTGTGCGAGCCGCAGCGCCTCGATGAGGCGATCGCCGGCCGAATCGAGTTCGTAGCCGCCACGGGCCGTCGTCACCTCATTCTGCGTGGCGCCGCCAAGGACGATCATGCATTTGAAATCGGCCGGATCGGCAGCGGGATGCGGAAAGCGCTCTTCGAGTATCTGCACGGCGTAGGCGCCGGCCGTCGTATAGAGGGAGACGAACAGGATGAGCGCCGACAAGAGCGCGGAGGTGATGACGGTCGCCCGCCAGCGCAGCAGCGCGGCGATGAATGCCAGGAGGACGAAGAGAAACGCCAGCGACAGCGGCTGACCGAAGATCCAGACAAGTTTCGAAAAAACGAACACGGCATATCCTTAGGCTTGTCGGCAAAACGATTCGCTTTTCTCCCTAGCAGATTTTTGTGCGCTGCAATGTGGCTATTTCGATCGCTGCGGTGCCAGGGCCGAACTAACGAAGCGCTGATTGAAGCGGTGCTATGTCAAGGGGCTGTCTCTTATACACATCT
>NZ_JAUQTZ010000230.1:0-5525 GCF_059803845.1 Rhizobium sp. UFLA01-1127
AGCACTAATGCTGGTTCTAATGCCAGAACATCGCCTAACTGGCTCGTTCAGCAAAATCCGTTCACCGGACGCTCACAGAAAAACGCGCCCCGCATCCGTGAGTACAACCCCGCGCGCCTGCCGCTCCAATAGCTGAACACCGACTTCAGATTCGAGATCGCGAATTTGCCGGCTCAATGATGGTTGGGAGGTGTTCAGTCGCCGCTGGGCAGCGGTCAACAAGCCGCCCTCCTCGGCAACCGCAATGAAGTAGCGTAAATGGCGGAGTTCCATCC
Organism: Rhizobium sp. UFLA01-1127; assembly: GCF_059803845.1. NCBI lineage: Bacteria > Pseudomonadati > Pseudomonadota > Alphaproteobacteria > Hyphomicrobiales > Rhizobiaceae > Rhizobium > Rhizobium sp. UFLA01-1127. Next base: position 276 of record NZ_JAUQTZ010000230.1, read on the forward strand.
GATCCTCGCTATATCTTTAAGGCATAGCTCGAACATATAAGGTATTTGTCTTTGGAAAAAGGGCGATTTAGTTAGCGTCGTAATCCGGGGATATAATCAAAGACGCCTCACCGGAGGTATTTCCCACTCAACTTTGTCTCATTAGAGAAGGAGCGACGCGATGCCTACGATCACCACCGCAGACGGCGTAAACATCTTCTACAAGGACTGGGGCTCAGGCCAGCCGATCGTATTCAGCCACGGCTGGCCGCTGTCGGCGGACGACTGGGACGCCCAGATGACCTTCTTCCTTCGACACGGCTATCGGGTAGGTGTACCATCTGGTTTCGGAGGCCAGTCTTTGCGGCCTATGGCAAGCCACACGTGTCCCGGCAGTTGATCGGTAAGGCCGTGGAAGGCCAGAGCCGAAACAAGGCAGACAACGGCTTTCGGAACGCGTTTGGCAGCCTCTGCCAGACTATGGTTGGCATCGAGTTCGGCATCTGGAAGTTGATAAAGACCGCGAGCAAGCCGCAGCACTTCACCATCCCGTTCCATTCGGCCCATGGTTGCCGCTGTCACGCCAGCGCTCCGAAGTTCCGCCAGTCGTGCGATGCCTCGCTCGATAAGCACATTACGAGCGATCTGGCGTTGAGTGAGGGTAACCGGCATTGACACAAGAACTCGGAGTATAGAACCTATTATCCGAGGATTTGTATCACAATCCTTGCCCTTAAGGAAGGCAACGATTGGACGAAAGAGCGAGCAACAACCATAGTTATGCTCTTGATGAAATTCGAACCTCCGACCCTTACGATGCTTACGATCCTAGCAAATAGGCTGAGGCGATCCCAGGAATTCCCCGAAAAAGACATCAGCTCGCGAATACCCACGCGGCCGATGTTATTCGCGCCATGGATCGACGAGGATCACGCCGGTACCATCGAAATCTTGAACATTCCATGTGACCACCGTTAAACCGTGAACCAGCGCGGTCGCCGCTATCAAGGCATCGGCTTCGTTACGGCGATCTGGAATATGTAAGTGGGCACAACGCGTTGCTATCGCGTCATCGATTGACAGAACTCGCTCCGCGAACTCAGGGCGGACACGGCTGTCCATCCATGCCCGCAGGCGAGAACCTTGGGAAGCATCTCGACGCTGGATGCTCAATATCCCGCGCTCAAGTTCCAGAATCGTAATCGCGGAAATGAATAGGTCGCTGGAATCTTGAGCACCGACCCATTTCGTCACATTTGGATCAGCTTTACCGTCTCCGACTTTACGCAGCTCGGAGACGACGTTTGTATCCAGCAGATACTTCAAGACAGATCGACTCCACGAGGTGCAATTTCGGCTCGGGGTGGATCGAAATCGATGGCTGACAACCCGGGCATTGAAAGAACATCGACAAGATTGCGGCGCTTGCCGGTCAGGCGCACGAACTCACTGTAGGTCATCAACACATGGGATGGCTTCCCGCGATCTGTGATAACTACAGGCCCTTTATTGGCAGCCTTCTTTGCCCTACTCACGTCGTGGTTCAACTCCCGGCTAGATAAACTCGTGATGCTCATAACAGCCTCCATGTAGGAACATGCCTACATATAGGTTACTGTTTGCTGCAAAGCAATGCCCGCCTTGAAAGGGATCGAACCTACGACCGCGCTATTGTTCCGCGTCGATCTCATCCAAACTCTTAGAGACATCAGAGACTTAGACATTCCAGTCCTTGCCCCGGTCGCAGGTGCCTTGCCAATGACATATGAGGACCGTCGAATTTCTGAAATCGGTCGTCGCCGTACATCTTCTCTTGTCTCGCTATAAAAGTCTGGATCCGCCCGAGTGAACAATGGCCTGTCAGTTGGCTCACAATAAACTGATAGATCTGACAAAATTTCTCGCGGAAATTGGATGGAAATGGATGAATAAATAGCGCATGACAGCGTCTTAGGAATTGGATGAGAATGGATGGAAAAATGGCATTTCTAAATACGGCGACCGTCCGGATCACGCCCGAAATCCTGTCGCTGATCGCCGAAATCGACGAATTCAAAGGTGCCTGGCGTGCGATCGGCCGGATCGCACCTGAGCGGCTGTCCAGCCTCCGGCGTGTTGCCACGATCGAAAGCGTCGGTTCCTCAACACGTATCGAAGGGGCACGCCTCACCGACCGAGAGGTCGAAAAGCTGCTTGCAAACATTCGTCTGGGTTCGTTTACGACACGCGACGAGCAAGAGGTTGCCGGCTATGCGGAGGTGATGGAGACCATCTTCAGTGCTTACGAAGCTATCTCGTTCAACGAGAATCATATCCGTCAGCTCCACCGCGACCTTCTTGCGCATTCGACAAAGGATGAGCGGCATCGTGGCGCTTACAAAACCCTCTCCAACAACGTGGAAGCGTTCAACGAACAGGGCGGGAGTCTCGGCATCGTTTTCGAAACGGCATCGCCGTTCGATACGCCGCGTCGAATGGAAGAACTGATCGCCTGGTTGGATGAGCAAGGGCGAGAAAAGCAGCTCCATCCACTTTTGGTCGTCGCGATCTTCGTTGTCGTTTTCCTCGAGATCCATCCATTTCAGGATGGCAATGGCCGCCTATCGCGTATTCTGACCACCTTGTTGCTCCTGCGCGCCGGCTACGCTTACGTACCTTACAGCTCGCTCGAAAGCATCATCGAGCAAAGCAAGGAGAGCTATTACATCTCGCTTCGGCGCACGCAGGGAACGATCCGGAGCACGGAGCCCGACTGGAATCCCTGGATCGAGTTCTTTTTGAGAGCCCTGCATCGGCAGAAGACGCGGCTTGAGAAGAAAATGGAACGCGAGCGTATTATCCTCGCCGACATGCCGGAATTATCCGTCGCATTGCTCGAGTTGGCGCGCGAGCACGGGCGGATCACGGTCGCGGAAGCTGCCCGGATCACCGATGCAAGCCGTCACACCATCAAGGATCACCTCAAGGCACTCGTGGATCAAGGGCACCTCGTTCTGCACGGTGCCGGCCGCGGTGCCTGGTACGGTCTTTCCTGATGAATGGGATGTCAGGCCTATATGAATGGGTTTGCTCTTGAACCAATTCGAACCGGTGGATTACGCTTACGGTGTGAATCGGCGTCGCCAAATGACCCCACCCATCTTTGAAATATCAATAGCTTGTGACGCCGATTTGCCCCTAATCATCGCGCCGATTCACACGATTATGACAATGACGGGCAGGCGCATGGCAATCTCTCTTGAAAATCAACCGCAATGAAGTTCACGGGCAGCTCCACCGATAGCGAGGTTCACCGGGCCGCTGGTCCGCAACTTCCCATTTTACAGATTGCAGTGAGCAGGTTCATTTCTTGGCAAGACGTGTTGGGACTGTTGCAGGTGCACAGGCACACCTTCGGTTGCCGACAAGCTGAATTTTGGGATCTTCAGCTCCTAACGGGCAATGGTTCAAGAAGACTGCCAATGGACCACGATGGCAATCAAAAGGCCGGCTGAGGGCAGCGTATTCAGCAGCAAGCCAGCGACACCAAGCCACCTCCAACGCTCATTGCGCACCAAGGCAACGATCGCGAGCAAAGACCCGGCTATGGCCGACCCAAACAACGCGATCGCGATAGCTCCCAGCCATCCGTACGGACCTGCGTTCATCGCGATAATGAAGCCCACACCAATGCCGGCGACCGGTGCAAAGAGCGACGCTACCGTAAAGCCGGTGCCAAGCTTTGTACTCGTTCTGCTCAATCGACCCAAAACTGTGTCACTTGGAACTCCCGTTAATTGACGCGGCGGCCAGGTCGCTAGCGGACTGGATGAGGGTGCAATACCCTCGTGGGTGCCAATACCTGTCTATCGCCATTTGCGAGGATCTGACCCGTCTTGGCAGCCGTAGGGCGGCAAGCTGCTGCCGAACGTCGCATGCAGCATATCGCATCCCCATTTGTTAATCGGCCCTGGCATGCGGCTATTGAGCTCAATGCCCACTTCGTCATACGGGCTTTCGGTGTTGCTGACATAGCGATGCCAGCGGTAGCCGATCGCCGCGCCCATGGCGACTATGATGATCACCAGTAATCGAAAGACTCTAAACAAAATCCACTCCTCGAAAATCACCGAGCTGGTACCGGTCTGACGATCGATACGCTCACGACCGTCTTGCGCGTTTGCGAGCGACGGTTCCTTAAGATCATCGCCGTAGGGAAAGATCGACACGATGTAAAGATTGCGACCAAGCCGCCGTTGCGAAAACGCGCCCAGTCACTTCGGAATTCAGTCGCTGTGGCCACCAAGGCCACCTGGTCGGCGCCTGAGGTATTGCAAACGATCGCAGATCTAGTGGGTGAAGAACCTCTGTTCCCCGATGTGAACAGCCGCGGTGACGCCTGTGATCGCGCTGCTGAAACGGATGGCGTCACATCAGCGCGGGATCGGACTCTGCTGGTCCGGAAACCGGACCGGTCGTCAATATTATCGCCTGAGGTTATGTCTTCGCAGTAGCAGCTTTCGTGGGAATAGGACATATCCTCCGCAAACCCGCTGCCTTCCTTTCATTGAGGGGCCAACCCGGCATGAGCGCGGGCGAAGGCAAGCGCATTGGCATATGAGGTACCATCGGCGAATGCGCGTCTGGGCAAAAGAACGGACTGTCGGTTCGAGAGGGTCACCAGGAAGAAAGTCCGCTCTTCAACGACACGCTTAATCGCTGACCAGCTGATGGTTGAAGCCATATTTGGAGCTCTGATCGCCACCTCCTTTTCACCAAGTTCGACGTCATGCAGTAATCCTTTCGTCGGTACACGGCTAAAGAGCAGACAGGCGACAAGGCCTGTTATCCAATGCGAGAACAGCGCGACAGCAGCGACGACGATATAGATGGCATAGAACCAGATCGGCATCTCACCGGATGCAATCGCTTTCATCATGTCAAGCAAGGTCTCAAAATTGCCTGCGTCGGAGTCGGTTCCAAGCGAAATACCTATGAAAAGCGCCCCGAGCACAAACAGAAAGGCACGGATAATTCTTTGGAGCAGTGGGCGGCGGGTCAACGCGACGCACATGAGGACATAGTCGGTTCGGGTTAGAATGTATGAAGCCGTTAGAGCCACTTTTCTTTCCTCACCATCACGCTGATGTTGGTTAGCCAATTGGCCGCGATATCCATTTCCGGACGCAGATTGCGTGATCATCTGCTAGGCACGAAACCCGGCGACCGAAATCGCCGGGTTTCTGAACAGCTTTGAGAACGGCAGCTTAGTCGTTCGAGGAAACCTTGAGG
>NZ_JAUQTZ010000231.1:0-5160 GCF_059803845.1 Rhizobium sp. UFLA01-1127
TCCTGCTCGCCTGGCGTGCGCCGGTGCTGGTGACGGTCGCCATCGCCATCTTCTTCGAGCTGCTCACGGGCTATCTGATCCGCGATAATCTCACGCTCAACGTGCTGATGCTGGTGTGCCCGATCGATGCGATCAAGACGTGGCAGGGCGGGATTTGATCTTAACCCTCGCCCCGGCGGAAAAATGCCTTTTGCTTGTTGCTCAGGCCCTTCGTTGCTTCGCTTATCGGCCCCTTCATCTGCCCTTCGGGCATCTTCTCCCCGAGGGGAGAAGGAGTTTTAGTGCGACGCCTTCGCTATGGCCGGATAGAGCCCTTCCTTCAGGCTGGTCGGTGTGAAGGGGCCGACCTGCTTGTAGAGGATCGTGCCGTCGGCGGAGACGAGATAGGATTCCGGAATGCCGTAAACGCCCCAGTCGATGGCGGCGGTGCCGTTCGGGTCGATGCCGATGGCGTTGTAGGGATTGCCGAGTTCGCCGAGGAAGCGGAGCGCGTTCTCGCCCGTGTCCTTGTAATTGATCGCCACGATGTTGAGCTCACCGCTCTTGGCGAGTTCCTTCAGCACCGGATGTTCGTCACGGCAGGGGATGCACCAGGAGGCGAAGACGTTGACCAGCGTCAGCTTGCCCTTGATCGCGTCATCGGTCAGCGCCGGCAGGTTGGAGCCCTCGAGAGGCGCGAGCGCGAGTTTCGGCGCCTTGGTGCCGATCAGAGCCGAAGGAATGGCCGAAATGTCGGTGCCGTGCACTTCCTGGTCATACATGACCTTGCCGACGGCAAAGGCGATGCAGGCGAAGACGACCAGCGGGATGAGCGCCAGCAGATAGCGTGCGGTGCCGCTGGATTTCGGCTGATCCTTATTGCCGGTATCGGCAGTCATTTCGTCTCGCTTTCGGACGCGCGCTGCGAGCGACGGCGGATGCCGGAGGCTTCCAGGGCGGCCAGTTCGCGACGGCGCAGACGTCCGTCGATCCATGTCCAGGCGATGATGGCGAGGATCATGACGGCGGCAAAGCAGTAGGAGCCGAAGACGTAGAAGGGATGCGTCATGCTATTCCTCCCGGCTCGCCATGCGCGCGGCCATGCGGCGCTGCGCGGTGATACGGCGACGCCAGATCTCGTTGCGGATCGCCATCAGGTGCAGCGTGAAGAACAGCAGCGTGAAGGCGAGCGCCATGGTGAATAGCGGCCACAGGAATTCCGCGTCGATGGCAGGGCCATCCATGCGCATGATGCTTTCCGATTGATGCAGCGTGTTCCACCAGTCGACTGAGAATTTGATGATCGGGATATTGACGAAGCCGACCAGCGTCAGGATGGAGGCGACGCGGGCAGCCTTGGACGGATCGTCCATGGCGCGGTTCAGCGCGATCAGGCCGAGATACATCAGGAAGAGGATGAAGACCGAGGTCAGGCGCGCATCCCAGACCCAATAGGTGCCCCACATCGGCTTGCCCCAGAGCGAGCCTGTCACCAACGCGATCAGCGTGAAAGCGGCGCCGAGCGGGGCGGCCGTCTTGCCGGCGACATCGGCGAGCGGATGGCGCCAGACGAGCGTGCCGATCGCCGACATGCTCATGATCGTGTAGCACATCATGGAGAGCCAGGCGGCCGGTACATGGATATACATGATGCGGACGGTATCGCCCTGCTGGTAATCGCCTTCGGTCGTAAAGGACAGATAGAGGCCGATTGCGAAAAGCACGGCCGAGATGACCGCCAGCCAGGGAATGAGACGCGCCGAAAACGCCAGAAACCGCGTGGGATTGGCGAGGTCTGAAAATCGGCTGATCGCGTGGCTGATATCGCTCATGCGGCTTGTTTACCCCGATATGGCTTTTCCGGCAATCGACCGCATTGTCTCAGATCGACGAAACAGTATCTCCGTGAGAGCCTTTCCGCTTTCTTCGAATCGCAAAAACGCTCTATCGCTTTGTTCTTGCCCAATTCCGGACGGAAAACCGTACTTTCCCAGAAGCGCTTTGATCAATCAGTCGTGTTCCGCAAGGCAAGGGCGGCGGCGACAGGGCCGAGCACGGCGAAGAATAAAGTGAGCGCCATCAGGATCAGGAACGGCGGCAGGAAAGGCTGCGGCCCTTCGACTGCGGCATAGGTGGCGCTGACGCCGAAGATCAGCACGGGTATGGTCAGCGGCAGCACGAGAATGGAGACCAGCAGCCCGCCGCGCGGCAGCGCCACGGCCACGGCGGCACCGACCGCGCCGATAAAGGTGATCGCCGGCGAGCCGACGAGCAGGGTGAGCGCTGTCGCACCAATCGCCGTCTCGTTCATATTCATGAAAAGGCCGAGCAGGGGTGAGGCGATGACGAGCGGCAGGCCGGTCGCCACCCAATGCGCCGCGCATTTGATGAAGACCGTCAGCACCAGCGGCGTTTCCTGCATGACGAGCAGATCGAGCGAACCGTCGTCGCGTTCGGCCTGGAACAGGCGGTCGAGGCCGAGAAGGCTCGCAAGCAGCGCGCCGATCCAGACGATCGCCGGGCCGATGCGCGAGAGAAGCTTCAGGTCCGGACCGACGCCGAAGGGAATGACGGCGACGACGGTGAGGAAAAAGAGAATGCCGATCAGCGCTCCGCCGCCGGCGCGCACCGAAAGTCTGAGGTCGCGGAGGAAAAGGGCGGTCATGCGCGATGACTTTCAAATTGTGTGGGGAAGTTGCCTTTCGCCCGGCTCAAGGTGCGAGAAGCCTTGGCTTCTCGCCACCCCCCTCTGCCCCTTTGGGGCATCTCCCTCACAAGGGGGGAGATCGGTAGCTCGCTGTTCACTCGGCGCCAAGCAACGATGCTCGATACTCGCAGATAATATCGAGGTTGCTTTGGGTATGTAGCTGCCTCGCATGATCTCCCCCCTTGTGGGGGAGATGTCACGATAGTGACAGAGGGGGGTAACTCATCGCACAGCGATGAGTTTTTTCGAAGTGACAGAAGGGGGTAACGAAGGTGCGGCATAAGAGGAAATAGCTGCATCATCCCCACACTCCCTCACTCACCCCCGCAAACCCCGTCATCCGCATCTCCTGCACCTTCTCCAACCCCAGCGGCTGGTGCGTCGCGGCAAGTACGATGCCGCCATTCTTCTGATGGGCAGTGATCAGGCCGGCGAAAAGCCGGTCGGCGGAGCTGTCGAGCGCTGCCGTCGGCTCGTCGAGAATCCAGATGGGACGGTAGGCAACGAGGAGCTTGGCGAAAGCGATTCGCCGCTGCTGGCCGGCGGAGAGGTAGCCGAAAGGCAGATGCACGATGCCGGCAAGCCCGACGGCATCGGCCGCTTCATCGATATCCAGGCCGAAACCGTCTTGCATGTCGCCGAGGAATGTTTTCCAGAAGGTAAGATTTTCCGCGACGGTCAGCTCCGACTTCATCGCATTGCGGTGACCGAGGTAGTGGCTGGCTTCCCCGGCCGGCCGGCCTGATTCGCCGTCCTTTCCGGTGAATGTGACACGGCCTTTTTCCGGTCTCAGAAGGCCTGCTACGACGCGCAGAAGCGTCGATTTTCCCGAGCCGTTGCGGCCGGTCAGGACGAGGGCATCTCCATCAGTCAAGTTGAAGGAAACATTCAAGAAAATCAGGTCTTCGCCCCGCCTTGCCGCCAGATTTTCAGCGCTTAGATGCATTCGCTCAGGCTTTCCTTATTTCTTTACCGCAGCGCGCAAAAAATTGTCCAAATTTGCGCTTTGTCACTCTGGCAAGTCTTTACGAAATTATCTATAAGACCTGCAACCACGCCAGCGGTCGGCGTGAATTTCATCCTTGCGCCGAACATAAGGTTTTCTGCCTTACGTGCGGACAGCGGAAATGGCCGCACCCGCATCCTGATGTGCATAAAGTGCATAGGCGTTCGCACGACTGTGTTGGCTATCAGAAACGGGGTATCTCGTGTCTAAATCTCTTGACAGTTTCAATTGTCGTTCCACGTTGACCGTGGGCGGGAAAGACTATGTTTATTTCAGCCTGCCCAAGGCCGAAGCCAATGGTCTGCCCGGCGTTTCCAAGCTGCCCTATTCCATGAAGGTGCTGCTGGAAAACCTGCTGCGTTTTGAAGACGGGCAGTCGGTCACGAAGGACCATATCCTTGCCGTCGCCGAATGGCTGACCAACAAGGGCACCGTCGAGAACGAAATCGCCTATCGTCCGGCACGCGTGCTGATGCAGGACTTCACCGGCGTTCCCGCCGTCGTCGACCTTGCCGCCATGCGCGACGCGATGGTTTCCCTCGGCGGCGATCCGGAAAAGATCAATCCGCTCGTTCCCGTCGATCTCGTCATCGACCACTCCGTCATCGTCGACGAATTCGGCACGCCGCAGGCTTTCGCCAAGAACGTCGAGCTGGAATACCAGCGCAACGGCGAGCGCTACCGCTTCCTGAAGTGGGGTCAGCAGGCATTCAAGAACTTCCGCGTCGTTCCTCCGGGCACCGGCATCTGTCACCAGGTGAACCTCGAGTACCTCGGCCAGACCGTCTGGACCAAGGAAGAAGACGGCGAAACGATCGCTTATCCCGACACCTGCGTCGGCACCGATTCGCACACGACCATGATCAACGGCCTCGGCGTTCTCGGCTGGGGCGTTGGCGGTATCGAAGCTGAAGCCGCGATGCTCGGCCAGCCGGTCTCCATGCTGCTTCCGGAAGTCATCGGCTTCAAGCTCACCGGCAAGCTCAAGGAAGGCGTTACCGCGACCGACCTCGTTCTGACCGTCGTGCAGATGCTGCGCAAGAAGGGCGTCGTTTCCAAGTTCGTCGAATTCTTCGGCCCAGGCCTCGACAACATGCCGCTCGCCGACCGCGCCACCATCGGCAATATGGGTCCGGAATACGGCGCGACCTGCGGCTTCTTCCCGGTCGACAAGGAAACGCTGCACTATCTCAACATGTCCGGCCGCGCCAAGGACCGCATCGCGCTCGTCGAAGCCTATTCCAAGGCTCAAGGGATGTGGCGCGACAATGACGGTTCCGACCTCGTCTTCACCGACACGCTGGAACTTGACCTCAACGACGTCGTGCCGTCGATGGCTGGCCCGAAGCGTCCGGAAGGCCGTATCGCGCTGGAAAACATCGCATCCGGCTTCGCAACCTCGCTCGACACCGAATACAAGAAGCCCGGCCAGCTTTCCAACCGCTATGCGGTCGAAGGCACGGATTTC
>NZ_JAUQTZ010000232.1:0-5141 GCF_059803845.1 Rhizobium sp. UFLA01-1127
GAATGAGCGTTGCTTCTGCGATGTGGAGCTGACGATTGTATTTCTCCGCATCGAGCGCGGTTGCGGCACCTTGCGCGCCGCCGGCGGCCATCCCAACGAGCGCAGAGGCCCATTGACTAAGTGCGTTGCGCTCGTCTTGCGTGAGATTGGGATTATCCGCCAACGCTTTGTCAACGATAGCACCGATCAATTCCTGACCTGCGCCAGCCAGCGCGCCGGTTGAGACATTGCCACCAGCGACCAGCGCCGTGAGAGCTCCAGCCGCGGCATGCAGAGCAACCTTTTCCGTGCCCCCATCCGGGAGTTGGAATTTCTGCCCGAGATAGCCGATCGCCATGTTCATCAGCTGCGACAGCGCTGCAGCGCTCTGTTGCTGCGCCTTGAGCTTATCGATATCGAACGGATCGACCTGGGTGTTGGCCTTCGAAGCGTCCGTGTTGAGCCCCGACAGATCCTGTTGCTGGTTCGCCAGATTCAAGTTGCCCGGCGTGATGGTTGCCAGTGTTTCGCCATGATCGCTCTGTTTCGCCGGCTGGCCGACGACCGGCACGGGAATGCCAGGACCGACGAGGCTGATGCCGTAGCTCTTTGACGAGGCCGACATCGAGTTCGCAATATTGGAGTAGAGGATCTGGTTGGCCGTTAGATCGTTGCTGGTGGGATCGGCGGTCGAACCGATGAAACCGCCAATCAGATCGATGTTACCGTCTGTTCTGACGTGATAGCCGCCAGAGCCGGCGAAGATACCGCTCTGCTGCGTGACGTTGGCGTAATCGCCAGTAATACTGCCCTGATTGTAGCCGCCTCCGATGACTGAACCCTTCGGGCTCGGTCCGATGCTGACGGAGGCGCTTTTATTGTTCTCATTATAGGCTGCCGTATCCTGACGGCTCTCGATAACGATGCCGTTCTTAGCAGCAGCGTTGACTGTGTTCCCGGAGAGTACGGCGCCGGCCAGTGTCAACGAGTCACCCGCTACGACGGTAACGGTATTGGTGCCGCTCACATTTGAGTTCACCTGGGTGACGGAGCTGCCATTCGATTTGTCGCTGGCATAGCTACCGTTCGCAGCAAAGCCGGCGCTCGATTGTGCCCCAAGATTCCAGCTATAGCCGATGCTGGCACTGCCGGATTTGCTGCTGCTCTTGTTATCGGAGGTCGCCTGAACGCTCTCCAGGTCGACACTGCCAGCCGCCGAGATCAGTACTTGGCCGTTATTGGGATCGTCGGAGGGAGTGGGCGTTTTGCCATCCTTGCCCATACCGGCACTGATCTGGACGCCTCGGCCGACCACATCGCCCGATTGGGCCATAATCGTCACCGAGCTGCCACGAATAGCGGGCGGAACCGGGATCGAGGTCGTCGATTGCGACGAGCTTTCACTGAAGCTGTAGCCGGCGGTGATCGAGATCGACGCAACGTTGCCGGTAGCGTTGCCGGTCGTGGCATACTGATATGCGTTCTTGAGCGCGTTATAGCCATTGACGCCGGCTAGCACCGCAGGCGCGATGCCATAAATGCCGTTATCGCCGGATAGAAGGCTGCCCGCCTGCATCGCTTGCTGGCCGGCCGAGATCAGCGACGACTGGACGGTCAGGCTGACGCCGGCAAAGCTCTTCTTCTGCATCTCGGAAGCATTGGTCACGTCATTGCTCGAGAGCATGTTGACGTTATCGCCGGCAATCAGGCTGATCGGGCCGGCAGCCAGTATCTTGCCAGACTGGTCGTTGATGTTGCGGTTGGCGGCTATGGTGATGCTGCCATCGGAGTCCAACGTGCTGACAGCATTGATATTGGCATCTTTCGTGCGCTTCTCCTCCGACTTGGCGACGCCAATGCCGATCGACAGGCTGCCGTCGCCGGAGGAGAAGTTGATGCCGAAGCCGGAACGCTTGGTCTGGCTGGAGGACGACTGTTCTTCCGCGCCCGGCGCGATGTTGACGTCGCGCGCCGAGGAGATGACCGTGCCGTCTCCAGAGTGCGAGGAGGAGCCGAAGATGTTGACATCGCCTTGGGTGGACGTGATCATCGTCGTGCCGCCCGAAGACAGCGTCGAACCGATGTTGTCGGTCGAGCTCTGGCTGCTCTTGGAGTCCTTCGATCCATAGATCGAGATGAATCCGCCGCCGGAGCCAACGCCGATACCGGATTTCTTGACCTGTTTGTCGCTCTCGTGCTCTTCTTCCGCCCCCATAACGGTGACGGTCGAGCCGGAGAGGTTGAGATTGTTGCCGGCGGCGATCTGCGAGCCAGAGACGACCGTCTCACCGTTAGCAGCCACGTTAACGTTGCCGGAGGCGGAGACGGAGGAGCCGACGGTGTCCTCGTCGTAGGTGTGCGTATGGGTCTTCGACGACGAGAGGAAGCCGCTCTTCTTGCTGTCGGATGTGGTTTCTTTCGTGTCCTTGCCGGAAGCGATCACAATGTTGCCGGCGGCGCTGATATTGGCATTGGCCGTATGAGCCGCATCGCCAGCCGTGACATCGGAGGCAGAGACGGTGACGTTGCCGCCCGTAGAAGCGATATTGACACCAGTCTGGCCCGAGATCGAGGAGCCTTCCGCCGTTGTCGTCGTCTCGGTTGCCTTCTTCGAGCCGAACTTGCTGGACGATGATGCACTGTCGGTCGCTTCGCCGATGGTCACATCACCCTTGGCAATCAGGTTGGCGGTGCCGCCCTTGGCATCGATGTCGGAGCCGATAACGCTGATGTTGCCGGTATCGGCCTGGACGGTCACATTGCCGTTCTGAGAGGTAATCGAGGACGCGTTGCTGGTGACGGCGGCCGAGGAGGACTGGCCGCCCTTGTAGCCGGTGGCGGCACCGGCGACAGTCTTCGATTGGCTCGTGGTCTGATCCTGCGAGGCCGTGAACGCGATATTGCCGTTCGCCGAGACGATGCCGAGATTGCCGCCGGCCGCAAGCGACGAGCCGCCGATCAGCACACCCTGATTGCCCGACACCAGCATGGCGCCGCCGGCGATGAGCGACGAGCCCTGCTGGATCTGGGTGGTTGTCGTCGTGATCGTGCCGCCCTGCGAAAGGTTCAGGCGATCCCTGGTGAGAAGGGTATTGTCGACACCGGCGGAGATGATGCTGACCGAACCGCTGGAAGAGAGAACGGAAAGATCGCCGCCGACCTTGGCGGAGCTGGCGATGATGTTGACGCCGTTGGTGCCGGCGATGCTGAGGTTGCCGCCGGTCGTCACCGTGGTCCCGACCAGCGTCTGGACGCCGCCATTATCCTGTTTGACGGCGCCGATCGTCACGGTCTGTCCGGAGAGCTGGGCGCTGCCGCCGGCGGCCACCTTCGTCCCGCTCAGCGTCAGGCTGCCCGCCCCGGCGTCCATCTTCAGGTTGCCGCCGGCCGTGATGCCGCCATTGGCGGTGACGACGGTCTGCCCGCCGATGTTCATGGTCTGGGCGGCAAGCGTGATGCCGTTTTCGGCATTGAGATTCATGTTGCCGCCGGCGAGGAAGGCCCCGCCATTGGCCTTGATGCTGCCCGCGTTGATGGTCATGCCGTCGGCGGCGGCAATCGCGCCGGAATTGTCGATGCTCGCCGCGTCGATGCTGACCGTGTTGCCGGCAATCGTGGCCGCGGACGTAACCTTCGCCCGGTCGGCGGCCGAGAGATAGACGACTGGCACGAGCACCGGTGCGCCGTCGACGATCTCGGTCTGGTAGATGACCATCGATTGCGTCAGCGACGCGGCCTGCTGAGGGGTCAGCGCTTGCCCCAGGCCGAGCCCGTTCGCCGCGGCATAGGCGACCCCGTTGTCGAGCAATGACTTCATCTGGTCGGTGGCGTTATCGCCGGGAACGAAGGAGCCGGCGCCCAGACCATTGCCGACCAATTGGCGCATCTGCTCGTCGATGAGCTGATTGTCGAAATAGGCATCCCCCAGGAAGGGAACCTTGGTCTCGGGCGTATAGCCGATCCGGTCGATGAAATAGGCCGAGCCATAGAATTTCGACACGTCCAGGAAGGCTGCCCGCGTTTCGAACAGGAAGACCTGGCCCGGAACCGTGCCGCCGACGCCGCCCGATTGCGGCTTGGCAAGTGCGGCGAGTTCGGCACCGTTCGTCTGCAGGATCTGGATGAGATTGCCGCTATTGCCGATCGCTGCGGTGAGCTTGCCCATGAGGCTGTTCGGACTGACCGAAGCGTTGCCGACCGTCAGGGTGTTGCCGCTGATCGAAGGGCCGGCGACGGCCGTCACGCCATTGCCGTTGATAGAAGTCCCAGCCGCTGCAGTGACGGCGCCACCGTTGATGGCAGGACCAGCCACTGCAGTCACGCTATTGCCGGTGATCGCTGCACCGGTAGCTGCCGTAACGCCGATGCTGCCGATTGAAGCGCTGCTCGCGGCTGTCACACCGCTGCTGCTGACCGCAACACCATTAGCCACAGCCAGGTTGCCGCCGCTGACCGAAGGACCGGTGGCGGCGGTTACGCGATGGTTACTGACTGCGGCATTTCCATTGGCCGTCAAGCTGCCGCCACTCATCGTAGTGCCGCCGCTGGCCCGCAGATTGCCGCTGCTGATCGCCGGTCCCGAGCCGATCGTCGGGCCGCTACTCGCCAGTGATGGAGCGCCGGTGGCGCTGGCGCCGCCATTGGCCGCAACGTTCGAAAGTGCTGCGTTGACGCTGAACAGCGCCCCACCGGCCGTCATGCTGTTGAGCGCGCCGAGCGGATTGTTGGCAGTCGCGGGAGCGTCGATCGCGACCTGGCCGGCGATAGAACCATTGGACGCGACATTGTTGACCGCACCACCGCCATTGATGGCGAGGCCTCCACGTGCCTGGATGACACCCGAGATGGCGCCGACCACCTGCACGTTGACTGTGGTGCCGGGGTTGAGGTCCTGGCTCGGATCGCGCGTGCCGTTCGGATTCGGTGAATAGGTGAGCGCTGGGCCGCTGCCGCCGATGCAAGGGCGATTGGGGCCGCTGCAATCCGGCCCGCCTTGCGTCGTGTCGGAGGAGACGACATCTGGATAATATTGGCAGGGGGTGCTGCTGTCACAGATCGTCTGGGTGACCCGGTTCAGCGTTGCGCCATCATTGGTGAGCGTGCCCGCAACGGTGAGAAGCATGTTGCCGTCGGCCTTGATCGAGCTGTAGCCATTCCAGAGA
>NZ_JAUQTZ010000233.1:0-5134 GCF_059803845.1 Rhizobium sp. UFLA01-1127
CAGCAATGTCCATTGCGGGAACCGGCTGGCGATGTCGGCGGTGAACTTGCGATGACGGACATGCGATGCGCCACGGATATCCGGGCCATCGAAATTGGAGGCGTAGACAATGACATAGCGCTGGGAAAGGGAGAAGAGCCGGTCGAGATAGTCGACGTAGATGCGGTCATCAATCAGATGGTAAAGCACGTCGAGCGAAAGAGCGCAGTCATAGGCGTCTTCATGCATCTCCCAATCCAGCGACTGATCGCCCAGCCAGACGAAGTTGTAGTTCGGCTTGTCCCTGTACATCATCATCGTGCGCTCGATGACCGTTTTGGAGACATCAAAGCCCGTATACCGGTCGAACGAGAAGTATTTCAACTGATTGCCGTCGCCGGAGCCCATTTCGGCAAAGGAGGTAAGACCTTTCTTCCGGGCAAAGCCGTTCAGAAATTCACCCTTGTACCTGGCGAGCAGGTCATAGGAGCCGGGGCCTGAATTGCCGCCGTTGCGGTAGCGGCCCTCCCAATAGCCGGTTGAATCAAAGGCAGCAGCGACTTCCGGTCTCCGCGTCGGCTGCGGCAGCGGCGTAACCGGAGCAAACCGCTCAACAGGCGGCATCGGAATAGGTTGCGGCTGTATCAGGAAGGGCTGCTGTGCGGGCTGCATCGCCACTTCGACCGCTGGCACGGCATCGCGAATCTGCTGCACCGATATGGCCTGCGGTACCGGTGCAGGCTGCTGGATCTGGGGCGCTGGCGCAGGACGCTGGGCCAGCCAAAGCGGAACCGGTCTTTTCAAATTGGAGCCGGCCTGCTGTTCCGGCGAAGCGGTATAGATGGGCTTTGCGACCTCGGCTACACGATCGCCCATGACGATATCGAGTTCGTACAGCTGCTTGGCGAGAGGGAACTTTTCGCTCACATAGTCGATCCATTGGTGGGTCTGGCCCGAGATGATCTTTTCGACGGCCTCGTCCACCGACGAGAAGCGGATTTCGTCGGGCCAGAACTCTTCCGCACCGGGATAGTCATGGACCACGGGCAGGGCGCCGACGGCCATTGCCTCGGCAATGTTGTAACCGAAGCTCTCATGTACCGAGGTCGACAGGATCACGCCCTTGTCCGACAGGAATGCGGGCATATTCCGCTGCCAGCCATGGAAGAAGACATTGCGGGTGAGACCGAGCTTTTCTGTCGTACGCTGCAGATAAGGCATCATGACGAACTCTTCCTGTTCGCCGGCCACATGCAGCGTGTAGGAAGGGTCCCGCTTCACCAGCGAATGCATGATCTGCAGGAAGAGAGGCTGGTTCTTGCGCATGAAGGGCTTGGCGGCCCAGACGATCTTCTTCTTGTCGAGCGAAGGGATCGGCTTGAACTTATCGAGATTGAGGCCGTTCCAGACGACATGGGTGCGCGTCTTCTGCGTGACATGCGGCGCCCTGAGCTTCAGGACGCGAAGCATGTCGTGAGATACGAGGATCAGATCGTCGATGGCCCCGAAGTCGATGCGCTGAGGGAAATTCGATTCCACGATCTCGAAGCGATGCCAGCGGGCAATGACGCGTTTGCCGAGCCGGCGGATATTCTGGTTGATCGCATGCACGAAGAGCTCGTTGCAGAATTCGAACCAGACGATATCGGCCCATTCCACAGCCGTCTCGATTTCCTTGTAGGTCCTCGGCTGTATGGCCAGAACTTCGTAAGTCTTTGACAGATGTTGGAATATATCACCGATGAAGCTGTCGACTTCGATGATTATGGCCAGCTTTTTCTTCTGATGCATCTTCTGCTACCGTAAAAAAGACGAGTGGTTCTTAGTCCCGACCTGACGGACGACACGATCGACCTTCGTGTCCGCCGAGCACCGACGTTCTTGGCAATATCCTGAGCGCGCGATTGCCCCGCGTAGAAATTCCAGCCCTAAGGTTATGCCGGCCAACTTTCGCGAGGCTGGATTGCACGAAATGCCTTTTCGGGCGGACCGCAGCCTTCGATTTGTCCGCACAAGCTTCGCAAAAGGAACGATCGCCAAGGTGCCGATCAAACGGGCTTGATTGCGAGTGAATCTCCGGGAGCCGGTTAAGCGGCTGCGTTCTTCGGATCAGCCGTTACTTGGGGTTCGGAATTAGGGGACAGTCAGATGTCATTGGCCGCGAACAGCCTGCATACGCCCGTCAACGGAGTGCATCAGGCGAGCCCGATACAATGGTCCGATGCGCCGCTTCTGACGCAGGACATGCTGAGCGGAACGTTCTGGAGCCTTGGGGACGTCAATCGCGGGATGTTCTCGCCGTTCGTGGTTCTGGCGCCTGATGGCATGATCGGCAATTATTTCGATCCCGCTGTCGACTTCTGGCATGTCATGGGCGGCCGGCTTTGCCTGATCGACAGGGACGGGCTGCCATCGGTCATTTTCGATTCGGCGCATATCGAGGATGGCAATCTCATGGCGCTTGCGGGGCGCGGGGTCATTGGCGGCGTTAACACGACCTACCTGCTGGTGCCGGCCGATCATCCTCAGCATCCGCTGTTTTCGACGCCCGCAGGCGTCGAGCGCAAGGCAAAGTTCCTGGTACAGCCTGAAGAGGGGCTAAGGCGTCCCAATCTCGTGGTTGTGCCGGCCAATTCGAAGTCTCTGCATCCGCGCTGGTTCGAGAAGATCGACGACGCATCGCGCAACTGGGATCTCTGCATCGGCTATTATGGCGCCGAGACCCCGGAAGTTTCCAGCAGCCCCTACGAATACCTGGCGCATCTGCCGAAGACCAAGAAATTCAAGATCATCCATGATCTCTTTTATGAAGGCAGTCCGCTTTGGAACTATGAGCGGATCTGGCTGCCGGATGACGATTTGCTGTGCGACGGCGAGGACATCAACAGGATGTTCCATCTCTCGCACAAACATGGCCTCGATCTGGCGCAGCCATCGCTGAAGCAAGGTTCCGGTTCCCATCCGAACCACCCTTTGACCGTTCACAAGCCCGACAGCGTCGTCCGCTTCGAAGGCTTCGTTGAAATCATGTGTCCGATCTTCTCGCATCGCGCGCTGCAGATTTGTATCGGCTCCATGAAGGATGTGGAGTCGGGCTACGGTCTTGATCATCTCTGGCCCTCGTTCCTTGGAAGGCCGGCTGGGCGTATGGGGATCATAGATGCCGTTGCCATCGCCCATACGCGCCCGATCGGCGCGACCTATGATGTGAGATCCGCGATCGGCGAGCAGGCGGCTCTCTGGCAGGCCTACGGGTTTCAGTATCGTCCGGTGCCCGGGGTAAAGTGATCATATCGATTACCGCGTTGAAAGCTTGAAAACATGATAGATTTTTCGAATGTAGATCTCTTAATCGTCGGCGCAGGCTTCTATGGCGCGACGATTGCGGAGAGGGTGGCGAACGAGCTGCAGAAGAATGTGCTTCTGATCGACCGGCGCAGCCACATCGGCGGCAATGCCTACAGCGAATTCGACGGCGAGACGGGCATCGAAGTTCACCGTTACGGTGCGCATCTCTTTCACACGCCGAACGAGGTAGTCTGGACCTACCTCAACAGATTCACAACCTTCACGGACTACAAGCACCGCGTCTATTCGACCTATCGCGACCAGGTCTATTCGATGCCGATCAATCTCGGCACGATCTCGCAATTCTTCAACCGGCGCCTTTCTCCCGCCGATGCAAAGGCATTGATAGCGGAGCAGGCGGCCGAGATGGCAGATCGTCATCCGGCCAATCTGGAAGAGAAGGCGATTTCCCTGATCGGCCGGCCGTTGTACGAGGCATTCATCCGCGGCTACACGGCCAAGCAATGGCAGACCGATCCGCGTGATCTGCCGGAGCACATCATCACGCGCCTGCCGGTCCGCTACACTTTCGACAATCGCTATTTCAACGACAAATACGAGGGCCTGCCGGTCGACGGCTATACCGCAATCTTCGAGAGGATGCTGAAGCATCCCAAAATCCAGATCGCCCTTGATGTCGATTTCTTCTCGTTGAAATCCTCGCTGCCGGAGGGTCTTCCGATCGTCTATACCGGCCCGATCGATCGCTATTTCGATTATTCCGAGGGCGAACTCGGCTGGCGCACGATCGATTTCGAGAAAGAGACCCTGAATACCGGCGACTTCCAGGGGATGGCGGTCATGAACTATGCCGACGAGACGATCCCCTATACGCGCATTCTGGAATTTCGCCATTTCAATCCGGAGCGCAGCTATCAGAATGAGAAAACCGTCGTCGTGCGGGAATATTCGCGCTCGGCGAAGCGGGTCGATGAGCCGTATTATCCGATCGATACGCGGCAGGACAAAGAGATCTTCCTGCGATATCGCGAACGGGCCGAAGCGGAGACCAATGTCCATTTCGGCGGGCGCCTCGGCACCTACCGCTATCTCGATATGCATCAGGCAATCGGCGCGGCCTTGAAGGCGTTCGATAGCCGCATCGTTCCGCATTTCACCGAGGGACGCTCCATCGGCGGTGAGAAATAGATAGCGGCCGGCATGTGATTGCCTTCGGCTTGCCTTCAAGGCGATGCCGGGCGAAAGTCATCGTGAAAATGGTTGAATTATAACGAGAAAGCCCGGCGACCGGGCTTTCTCTTTTTTCCTTTAGGACCGTCTGCGGCGTTCGCGCGCCGGCGCGGCGGCGCTTTCGTTGGCGGTCTTGTTGCGCAGCGGTCCGATCCGTTCGACGATCGTTTCCAGTGTCGGGCGGGGGCCGCGCACGTAGCTGTCCAGCGCCTGACGCATGGCGGCCAGATGGCCGCAGGAGGTGCCGCAGCAGCCGCCGATGATCTTCGCGCCGGCGTCGCGTGCGAGACGGGCATAGTCCGCCATCAGCGGTGGTGTGCCGGAATAATGGATTTCGGCACCGCGATATTCGGGAATGCCGCAATTGCCCTTGACGATGACGGTTGCGGCCGGGTCCGCCTCGGTCATGTCGAGCAGGCTGGCCAGGATATCCGATGCGCCAACGCCGCAATTGGCGCCGACCGCGAGCGGACCTCCGCCGATGTCGGTGGCGATGGCATGAATGTCCTTCGGGTGCAGGCCCATCATGGTCTTGCCGGCAGTGTCGAAGGAGCCCGTATAGGCATAGGGCAGGCCGACCTTTGCCGCGGCTTCAGCAGCAGCACGGATCTCTTCC
>NZ_JAUQTZ010000234.1:0-5011 GCF_059803845.1 Rhizobium sp. UFLA01-1127
GCTTCTGCGGTGATTCTGGTCCATAATAATCCCGCTCGATACCCCACGGGCATTGTGGATCACGCACAGTACCGCATAATAACGAAAACGATTTATTTTCAATAACTTAGATAATAAGCACTCTGATCCGAGTGGGATGATAGATTGCCATTTTTCCTCGACATAACGTCGCCTACAAATTTCCATTATTACTCATACAAATCAGCAACTTATGGAATTTTCCCAATAAGAATACCATTCCCGCAAACCTAAATGACGAGTGCCGTTCCACCAATTCTCCGAGCACATGCTCTTGTTGATGCTCAAGCAAGATTCGAGCTGCGTCGCTCTGATTAGAGCGGTCGATACCAATCGGCGCAATCCGCCAACTGCATGAATTCCGGCGAGGGATGAACATGCACCTGGCGGATGAATTCGCCCGGAAGGTGCTGCTTGATATTGTCTTCGGCATGGTTGGAATTTCGACTCGGCGTGCCTTGGGCCACCACGAACCTCTGACCAATGTTCATCGCCAGACGCAATCCACGATCTCCCCCGCACCATGCGATCGGGATTTCTGCTTCGACGATTGCAGGCTTCCCGATCGCTGCGATGATCGGACCCATTTCCGGATCGCGGTCATGAGAATTATAGAGGGCCTCGCCGCCCCAAAATCGGAGAAGATCACCGATTCCGCCTTCGCCAGCGATGGCTGGCCTGAAAAAGCAGAACCACAGCATGCCGGCGCGATATCTGTCCGTGGCCTGATTGGTGCGCGCGAGACGCTCGCCCTGGTCGGAAGAGAGCAATCCCGCCCGGACTGCCGCACCGATCCGGCGCGATACGAGATCGATGTCGAGCAGCGTCATGCCGTTGACCTTGATGTCCTCGACCTCGTGATCGGTGACGCGAGTGCAATGCCAGCCGACGACACTGTAGGACTGCAAAGCCTCACCGACGCTGTAGATCGCTGCATCGAAACGATTGCTCAATGGACCGACCTCATGCGAACGCAATGCGCCATGATGCTCAGTGAGAACGCTCAAAAGATCGGATGGCCAAGTATCGGGTTGATCGAGATCAATGATCTCGCGGGTGACGTTGGTCATTCGCCGCCACCCGCGCGTGCCGCAGCCGCCGCTATTACCCGGTCGCGCTGATGTCTCATCATCAGCATGGCGAGAATGGTTGTGGAGGTCAGCCGAGAGACCCGGAAGAAGGCGTCGCACACCTCATAGTAGACCGTTTCATCCTGCTTCGGGTCGGTACCGCTGATCTCAAGTGTCGCCATGCGCGTTTCCGGGTTCGTGTCAGCGATCGCGGTGTAGAGGTGCCGAAAGCTGAGATGCACGAAGTCGGAGGTCTGCGCATATAGTGGTTCGATCCAGGGGTGGCCCTCGGCAAGTTTTCTTTTCAGGAAGGCATCGGTGAGGCGTTCCGGCTTTCCACCGCCAACCGGCGTGCCGGACATCAGGCGATCGAAGGTGCGCTCTCCCTTGAAAAGCCTCTGAAGGTCAGCCTCAATGTCGCCCATCATCGTCAGCCCGTTGATGCGCATCGCCGTGTCGATCTGGGTGCGCAACAGGATCGTTGCCGAAGGAAAGTTCTTCGTTTCAATTAGCGTGCGGAAGCCGCGGCATTGCGAAAGCGTCCGCTGGGCGGCGCCGAAGATAAAGAAGTCAACGATATTGACGGCGCCGTTGGGCAGCATCTCGTGGGCCTTGGCGACGAGCTCCTGTTCGAGCTCCTTGATGCTTTCTAACCGGCGCTTCAGCGTTGGTTGCACCGGCGGATTATTCTCCTCCGTCATTTGCTTGTCCTTTAAAATGCATGAAACACCCCTCGTCGATGTGGGTCAGCATGTAAGATCGGACACCCACCGAGCGAAGGTCCGCGACTGTATTGCGAGCGGACCGAAAGCACTAAATCGACGCAGCGATCTAGTTAGGAAAAATGAATTGTCGTCCTTGGTGCTTGCGTTATCTTTGTAGCAGGGGGAACGAGATGGAACCATGGCCTAGAATACCTGAAGATGTAGTCGCATGGTTCCGAGCTGCATTTGAACAGGCAAATCGAAGGGTCTGTGAGCGCCTCGCGAACCTTCCTAACATCCGCGAAACTTCGCTCGACGATGGCCTGATCGAGGCGCTGATTCCCGATAGCGCGCCAAGGCTGCTGCCATCCGGGGCAATCGTGCGAATGGACACGCACAACATCGGCGGCTTGCGGCGTCTGGGCGCGCCGCATTGGGATTGGGATTTGCCTCAGCGTCGCCGCTGGGAGACAGCAGACATCGCAATCCTCGTTTTCGTTTACCTGCGCGACACCCTCATCGCGAAGAAGATCGGCCTCCTGCAATCGAAGCGACTATTCCCGACGAATCAGGATGTCGAGGACGAAGATGAGATCGCCTTCCTGCACGGCATGAATGCCTTCATCCGGCGTGACGGGCACCAGGCAGCAGCAGCGTTGCATCGGACCTATCGCTTCGACGAGTCCTGCGCCTATTCCGCAATTCATGCCGACGATCGGCAGGTCGGTCTAATCGACACGCTCAATCGCGACTTTGGCAAGGCTGTCTACTATCTGCTCTATAACCCACCCGAGCTTCCCTTCTCTGTCGACTATCCCCTCCGGCAGCGTATCCGGATTGAGAATATGTCCGTGGGCAACCGGGTTCTGGATGCGGATGACGTGCACCGAGTGCTGGCTGGCCTTGGTGACGGCCAATCGCCAACTTTCGCACAGCTGCAAGCTGCAAGCGGCGTCCGCAACTGGCCACTCGAAACCTGGGCGGCCGATTTACTGCTCACCTGCCAGGTGGGGCAGCAATTCGATGACAGCAACGACGATCGTGTGCGATATTTTCTCGAGCGGCGGTCAGGCCCGATCGGCGCCGCACTTGCCGTGTCGATCACCCTTTCCGAAGAAGCCTGACGAGCCTGTTAAGCCGTGCGAAGAGGCGACATACTCTACAAATTCGGCCTTACCGATATCGTGGTGCGTATCCATCCGGAGTTCATTTGAGGCGTGCTCCTTTATGCGGTGCGTTGGCGTGGCATTGGAGCGATCTGACCTTAATTCTCGTTGTCCAGCCAACACTTGACCACAACCTCTTCCACCATCGGTATATCGACGGGCCGTCCTGCATGCCGTGCAGCGCGAACCTGGATAATTGAGCTAGGGCCAGCTTTGGGCTCTGGTTCCGACAAACGTCGAACCTCACTTCCTCTACACGGGCAGGCGGAGGTAATCGCAATCAGGCGTGACACGGCCACCGCAGCGGCGATGGCGCTTACATGCGGTGCCGCCACGCTTGCCCCAGCAACCTCGGCCGTTCCGCAAGCACCAACCTCGTTTTGAAGTTGATGATAGGCGCTTTCGTCGGGGATGGCATTCCCATCGGTCGCGTCCGCTTGCCCCTCAAAGTGTCTAGCGATCGATCGCTGAGCGTCGAAGATCGTTACGCGATAGCGATTGAAGTCGGATGCTTTCCGGCCGAGCCCCGCATCAACAATGCATTCAAAGCCGGTTTGTGCCATGAGCCTACGCGATGCAATTTTGTCGACACCACAAAGCGCGATACGCGGATCATCGTCTTCCAGCACGTCTCCCACTAGAAGCCTTCGATCAACGCGACGAACATCGAACCCCCTCGCCTCAGCCCAGGCGGCCGCAACCTTGGTCTTGAGCTCACCGTAGGCTTCGGACCTGACCAGCACCGAAGTCGCCCAGTTCTCTTCACTGACCTTATCGCGATCCTGCAAAACCAACTCGACGTCAGATGGGTCAGCGTAGGGCAGAGCCGCCAGCGCCCAGAGAAAGGCCTGACCGAGGTTGCCGAGGCCGACCAACCATATGGCACCCGGCAAGAACACGTCTGCGAAGGCCGGCGGCTCTTCGCCCACCGCAGTCGGCCATAGGTCGACCTCCATGGAACGCTCCACGGCACGACCCCGTATTGCATCAAAAGCCGCACCGACGGCGAGCGCTCCTGCAGCAATCCCTGAAAGCGGATTCCGGCCATCGTCGCAAGGAATGCATCCCGGAGCAACCCCAGCACGCCAGCCACTCCACCACGCCCAGATCACGCCCTTCTCGGGCGGTTGAGGGGTTGAGCCGATCCAAATTCTCTGCGCTGGCGGTCCCGTGAACGTTGACGCACCGACTAGTTTAGCCGCATCGGTGAGCGCTTGCGCACCTAGCGGCAGTGTCGAATTCAACCGCTGATCGACCGCCCCGTCGAGACGCACACCACCGACAAAGGTGCGGCTGCCCACCGATACTGCAGTCAGTATCGCAGCATGAGCCGCTGGTGTCACAGCATCGTCGCCGACAACGATTTCCAATGTAAGGCCGCGCAAGCGCGCCTGTGCTTCGTCGAAGGTAATACCTTCGCTATCGACAAGAATCTTTGAAAGTCGCGCAATCTGTCTGTCTAACGCCACGGCCACCACCCGACATGTAGTGGCGACGGACGTTCAAGACTGCGATCACGCCACTGCCGAGCACCACGATACTCGTAAACGCCGATACCTCCCGGCATGGTGGCACGTCCGGCAAAGTGCGGCAGGATGATCGCGATGTGGCCGATCTCTGCCATGATAGGATTCGCCTTGTCTGAGGAACTTTGGCCAAAGCCAGCCGGATGAACGTGGACGTCAGCAACGACTTCACGACCGGTATCGCGGCAATGCGTCCAGAGAGCTCCGAGCAGCCGCCCATCGATTTCAACGATGCCGGTATCCAGCGCATGCGGATCGATGTCATCATAGAATACGAACTCTTCAATCCGGCGCTGTTTGTCCCTCCTACCCAGAAGGAAGGCGCCACTTTCGCGCCGGCCGTAGGTCCGCCGGTGGAGCTCCGCAACGCCAGCAGTCCAGATTGTGCGGTCGCACAGAATTTCAGGCGGTGGCCCGAACAAGCTGCGCGCGAGCGTTGCTATTAAGGATGCCATAGAGGTCCTCGAAAATGAAAGAGAGGTGACGATCGGGCCGCCAAGCCAGGTGTGGAAACGTCCCGGCGTTGT
>NZ_JAUQTZ010000235.1:0-4820 GCF_059803845.1 Rhizobium sp. UFLA01-1127
GCGCCATATGCGGCTCCGACCGTCATTTTTACACCCCGTTCGAATGACTTCCTGGCTGCATCTGTGCATCGACATGCAGCGCATGTTCTTCGAGCAAACTCCATGGCAGGTGCCCTGGATGGCTCCCACCTTGGATCAGGTGGGCGAGGTGGCAGGCCGATTTCCGGAGCGGACGATCTTCACACGCTTCAAAGCACCGGCGCAGCCGGAGATCATGCCGGGCAAATGGCGCGACTACTACCAAAAGTGGGAAATGATGACGGGGCGCAACTTGCCGCAGGAGCTGACGGACGTGCTTCCATTCCTTCGCAAGCTGGTGCCACCCGCTCGCATCTTCGACAAGTTGACCTATTCCCCCTGGCTCGACGGTCGCCTTCATCAAATGCTATCCAGCGAACACATCGACACTCTGGTCATGAGCGGCGGCGAAACAGATGTTTGCGTGCTGGCCGCTGCGCTCGGCGCCATCGATCACGGATATGGAGTGATCATTTTGAAGGACGCAGTTTGCAGCGGTGATGATGAAGCGCACGACGCCGCCCTCACGCTGCTCGAAAGACGATTTTCGGTGCAGGTCACGATCTCAACGGTCGAGGAGTTCCTGTTCGCCAGCTGATCGCTTGATGCATTGCTTACATGCCCTGATGGACTGCCGGAACCTCTGCCGAAATAGGTGGAAAGCATGTCCGGCTTCCGTCGGCTCTTGGAAAGGCCTATCGGCCCGGAGCACGAGGTTGAACTAAGTTGTAGCTGTCTCTCTTTACGACGCCCAACGCGTGTAGCGCCGTATTTCCTGCATCACATGCTTATGCTTGGGGAATTTCAGCGGCGCGATGGTCTTTTGCCCCGAGCATGTGAAAGAAGGGGCGGTCACGGTCATTACGGCTCCTTCTGTAAAAAAACTCTATTTATTCCTGAATTTGCTGGATAAAATACGACGGCAGATTGCGCGTGAATTATTTCAAGAACAAGATGAAGAAGATGATTTTGTGCCAGCGCCCATCGGCTTTGCCGGAGGGCTTAGCGACTGACCGCCTGTCGAGGGGCAAAAGAATGCGGCAAGTCTAGGGGCATTCGATCACCATGGGGCGTTTGGAAGGACCGATGAATGCCGTTGACGGTCAAACAATAGGCCCGGCCAGGGAAGCAGCTCGCTTGAACAAGACAGCGCCGCCAGCTGTGAAGATTGCCGGATGCGCCAGGCGATTAATCCTGCGTTCAGGGTGTTGCCGGTAGGTAAGCGGCATTGATTGCCCCGGTTGCTGTCAAGCGGGGTAGGCAACGAAGATTTCAGGCTCCGGTTCTCGTTTCTGGAGCTTCGCATTCCAGAAACGACGAGACAAAAGCGAAAGACACATGTCGTCTAAAGATACTGCCAACGATTCTGCTTCAATTCCCCAGATGGCTCATTCGGATCGCGAATTCGGAATCCGCGCCGCTCTTTTGTCAAATGATCAGCTGAGAGCCAGGGCAGCAAAATTTGCCGAAAGCCGCACGCTTGATCTCGTTCATTTCAAGGACTTCGATTTCTATCTGCGGCATAAGGAGAACGAGAGCGAGATTCTGAGGGCCTATCGCGCCGCCGCTGGGGATG
Organism: Rhizobium sp. UFLA01-1127; assembly: GCF_059803845.1. Taxonomy (NCBI): domain Bacteria; kingdom Pseudomonadati; phylum Pseudomonadota; class Alphaproteobacteria; order Hyphomicrobiales; family Rhizobiaceae; genus Rhizobium; species Rhizobium sp. UFLA01-1127. The sequence continues at coordinate 1,595 of NZ_JAUQTZ010000235.1, forward strand.
TCGATGCCGGCGAGAGCATCACGCCAGCTGCCGAATGGCTGCTCGACAATCACTACATCGTCGAGGAGGCGATCCAGGAAGTTCGCCGTGACTTTCCGAAGAAGTTCTATCGTGAACTGCGCAAGATCAATCTCGACGGGACGGAAGTGCCGCGCACCCTAGCGCTCGCCTGGCTCTATATGGCGCATGCGCACAGCAACATCAGCAATGCCGGCATGACGGCGGTAACCGAAGGGTTTCAGGACCGGGAAACCCTGCGAATCGGCGAGCTCTGGGCGCTGCCCTCGCTGGTGCGCTACGTGCTGATCGACAATCTTCGCCGGGTGGCATCGCAGATCGACAAGAGCCGCGAAATGCGCGCGGCCGCCAATGCGGCAGCCACCGAGGTAATTTCGCTCGGCGACGCTGGCGCGGTGCAATATCTGGAGACGCTGGCCGCCAATATCGACGATACGACCTTCGTCACGCAGCTGCATTATCGTCTTCGCAATGCGCTCGAGCCGACCGAAGCCGCGTTGAACTGGCTGGAGGCCAAGCTTTCCGCCAGGGGAACGGATGCGGAAGCGGTCATGTCGGCCGAGCAGACCCGTCTAGGCGCGGCCAATGCGCTGATGGGCAGCATCATCAAGAGCCTGCGCGAGATCAACGACACCGATTGGTCGGAATGGGTCGAAGAGGTCAGCACCATCGACAAGCTGCTCTGGCAGCAGACGGATTACGCAGAGCTCGATTCCGGCTCCCGCAACAGCTATCGCCGCCAGATCGAAAAGCTCGCAAAACGCTCCGACAAGACGGAGATGGATATCGCCGAGGCGGCCGTCCGGCTGACCGACCGTGCAAAGGCTGACGACAGGCACGGATCCGCGGGCAATGTCGGCTATTATTTCGTCGGCGATGGGCGCCCGGCGCTCGAGGCGGAGATCGGCTTCCGGCCAACGCTTGGCCTGCGGTTCATGCGGATGGTCCGCAAGCTGAACTGGCTATCGATCGCCGTTCCGGTGCTCTTGTTGACATTGCTGGCGCTCATCGTGGTCGAGTGGGTTTTCGTCGACGCCGGAATGCCGCTTTTTGCGACGATCGTTCTTTTGCTGATGTTCGCGCTGCCGGCATCCGAAGGCGCGACCGGCCTCTTCAATTTCTTTGCCACCTTCTTCATCACGCCGGATCGCCTCGTCGGCTACGAATTCAAGAAGGGATTGCCTGCCGACGCCCGCACGCTCGTCACCATTCCCTCCCTGATCGGCAGGCGCGAGCATGTCGATGAGCTTGTCCGCAATCTGGAGGTGCATTATCTCGCCAACGCCCGCGGCGAGATCTATTACGCACTTCTGACCGACTGGCCGGACGCCGAGGAAGAACAGACGGCCCGCGATCTCGAAGTCCTCGACTACGCACGCGGCAAGATCGCCGAACTGGGGGCGCGCTATGCGGAAGAGGGCAAGCAGCGCTTCTATCTCCTCCATCGCCGCCGGCAGTTCAATCCGGCCGAAGGCGTGTGGATGGGATGGGAGCGCAAGCGCGGCAAGCTGCACGAGCTCAACATGCTGCTGCGCGGCAGCCCCGATACGAGCTTTATCGCGGGCGTCGATGTGGTGCCGGCTGACGTCAAATACGTCATGACGCTGGACAGCGATACGCGCGTCGTCCGTGATACCGTCGTCAAGCTTGTCGGCAAGATGCATCATCCGATCAATCGCCCGGTTTTCGACGACAAAAAGCAGCGTGTCGTCAATGGCTATGGCGTTCTGCAGCCGCGTGTGACCCCGTCGCTGACGACGGGCAAGGACGCATCCGCCTTCCAGCGCGTCTTCTCGGTCAACCGCGGTCTCGACCCCTACGTCTTTGCGGTTTCCGACGTCTATCAGGATATAACCGGGGAAGGCACCTTCACCGGTAAAGGCCTCTATCATGTCGATGCCTTCGAGGCCTCGCTAAAGGGCCGCATCAGCGAGAACTCCGTACTGAGCCATGACCTGCTCGAAGGCTCGATGGCGCGATGCGGGCTGGTGACGGATTGTGAGCTGGTTGAGGATTTCCCCATCCGCTACGAAGTCGAAGTCTCGCGTCAGCATCGCTGGGCTCGCGGCGACTGGCAGCTCCTTCCCTATATTTTTGACGATCGTCGCGGCATCACTGCGCTCGGCTGCTGGAAGATGCTCGACAATTTGCGCCGCTCGCTCACCCCGATCGCGTGGCTCCTGGCATCCGTGCTCGGCTGGTACTGGATGGATCCGCTCGGCGCGCTTGTCTGGCAGATCCTGCTGATCTTCAGCCTGTTCGTTGCTCCGACATTGTCGCTGATCAACGGGATCATCCCGCGAACCAGCGACATCATCCTGCAGGCGCATCTCCATACTGTCTGGAAAGACATAGAGAATGCCAATGCTCAGGTCGCCCTGCGCATCATCTTCATCGCCGACATCGCCTGCGTCATGGCCGATGCGATCATCCGCTCGCTCTACCGCCTGTTCGTCAGCCGCAAGCTGATGCTGCAATGGCGCACTGCCGCAAGCGCCCAGGCCATGGCCCAGACGACGATCCTTGGCCATTACAAGGTCATGTGGCGCGCACCGCTTCTGGCCATCCTGGCGCTGATCTTCGCGGCCTCTTCCGGCGATATCGCCTGGCTGGTCGGACTTCCTTTCGTGCTGCTCTGGGTGCTGTCGCCGGCCATCGCCTGGCTGGTCAGCCAGACGGCGGAAACCGAAGACCGTCTCGTCGTGCCCGATCAGGTCCGCAACGAACTGCGCAAGATCGCAAGACGCACCTGGCGCTATTTCGACCATTTCGTCGTTCCCGACCAGCATTTCCTGCCGCCCGACAACGTTCAGCAGACGCCGCATGCCGTGGTCGCCATGCGTACATCTCCGACCAACATCGGCGTCTATCTGTTGTCGGTCATCTCGGCGCGTCGTTTCGGCTGGATTTCGTTCGAGGACGCGGTCAAGCGCATCGAGCAGACGATCGAGACGGTCGAAAAGCTGGAAAAATATCGCGGACACCTCTTCAACTGGTATCATACCGACACGCTGAAGCCGCTTGGCCGCAGATATGTGTCGTCGGTCGATAGCGGGAATTTTGCCGGGCACCTGATTGCCGTTTCATCGGCATGCCGTCTATGGGCTCAGTCTCCAGTTGCCCACATCCAGACGGATCTCGACGGCATCGGCGATGTCGCCGCAATTCTACGCGAGGTGCTTTCCGAGCTCGGCGACGATACGAAGTC
>NZ_JAUQTZ010000236.1:0-4742 GCF_059803845.1 Rhizobium sp. UFLA01-1127
AAATTATTCCCACCCATCAGCTTTACGCCTTTCCTCGTTGGCTCATAATGTATATACATAATCGAAAGGCTGACAAGAGGGATTTTGGACTCCGTGTCCGAAAGGAAAGAGTGAGACCATGACGACACTTCACGCACGCACAGCTTTGCTGGGCGACGGATGGCACGAGAATGTGCGGCTGACCCTCGAAGACGGCCGCATCGGCTGGATCGCGACGGATGTTGCACCCGAAGCCAGTGACGACAGACAGGATGTTCTGGTGCCGGCAATGCCGAACCTGCACAGCCATGCTTTCCAGCGCGCCATGGCCGGCCTTGCCGAGGTCCGCGGCCCGGCGAACGACAGCTTCTGGAGCTGGCGCACCGTCATGTACAAATTCGCCCTGTCGATGACACCCGATCACGTCGAGGCTGTTGCAGCGCAGCTCTATATGGAAATGCTCGAAGCCGGCTTCTCCCGTGTCGGCGAGTTCCACTATCTGCACCATGACAAGGATGGCGGCCATTATGCCAATATCGTCGAACTGGCCGAGCGCATTGGCGCCGCCAGCGCCGACACCGGCATCGCCTTGACGCTGCTTCCCGTCTTCTACGCCCATTCCGGCTTCGGTGGCACCGCGCCCATCGAGGGCCAGCGCCGCTTCATCAATTCAATCGAGAGCTTCGAAGCGCTGATGGCCGGCTGCCGCGCGGTAACGAGCCGCCTGCCTGGCGCCGAACTTGGCATCGCGCCACACAGCCTGCGGGCGGTGACGCCCGAGGAACTGGCCAAACTCGTGCCGATCGCCGGCGACGGCCCGATCCATATCCATGTCGCCGAGCAGGTGAAAGAAGTGGAGGACTGCATCGCCTGGTCGGGTGCCCGCCCAGTGCAATGGCTGCTCGACAACGCACCCGTCAACGAGCGCTGGTGCCTGATCCACGCCACGCACATGACCGGGGATGAAACCCGGCGCACGGCAAAGAGCGGCGCGGTCGCCGGCCTTTGCCCGATCACCGAAGCCAATCTCGGCGACGGCGTTTTCGCAGCACCGCTCTTCCTGGAGGAAGGCGGCCGCTACGGCGTCGGATCCGATTCCAATATTCTGATTTCGGTGCCGGAGGAGCTGCGGCAGCTCGAATATTCGCAGCGCCTGGCACTGCGCGCCCGCAACGTCATCGCAACGACCGACGGCTCTACCGCCCGCATGCTGTTCGACGGCGCACTGGCGGGCGGCGGGACGGCGCTGAAAGCGCCGGCGGGGCTTGCCGTTGGCAATCATGCCGATATCGTTTCGCTCGATGTGAGCGCAGTGCCCTATCTCTCCGGCGATCGACTTCTCGATCACTGGACTTTTGCCGGCGGCGTCAAGGTCGATGGCGTCTGGGTGCTCGGCCGCAAGCAGGTCGAAGGCGGGCGCCATCGGAAGAGAGAGGAAATTTCGGCACGATTCCGTCAGGCGATGGCTGAGCTAATCGCTTAAAAAAAACTGCTTTTCCTCCTCTCGATTGGCCCCTAAATAACTTGCGGGAAATTTCATGTCTCACACGGAACAGACGGGCGGCATGACCACGGGCAAAGAGGCGACCCTGCATCAGCGTATCCTCAGCGATATCGAGGGCCAGATCGTCTCCGGCGCCTGGCCGCCGGGGCACCGCATTCCATTCGAGATGGAGCTTGCGGAGCAATACGACTGCTCGCGGATGACGGTGAACAAAGTGCTGACCCAGCTCGCGCGCGCCGGCCTGATCGAGCGGCGGAAGCGTTCGGGCAGTTTCGTCACGCATCCGCAGGCCCAATCCGCCGTGCTTGAGATCCACGATATCAAATCGGAGGTCTTGTCGCTCAACCTGCCCTACTCGCATCGGCTGATAAAACTCACCGAACGGCGCGGACGGTCGGAAGACGCCCGCAGGCTGCAGTTTGTCGGCTCGATTCCGGTGATCGAGATCATCTGCATCCACTATGCCGGCCCTCGTCCCTTCTGTCTGGAAGACCGCGTCATCAACCTCGATGCCGTGCCGGAAGCGGCGCAAGCTGATTTCGAGACGTTGCCGCCTGGCCCCTGGCTGCTCAACCAAGTGCCGTGGAGCACCGCCGAACACCAGATTCGCGCGATATCGGCCGAAGGCGATGCCGCCGCCAGCCTCGATATCCAGAAGGGTACGGCATGCCTCGTCGTCGAACGGCGCACCTGGAGCGCAGCCGGCCCGATCACCCATGTCCGCCTCACCTATCCCGGTGACCGCCATAGCCTTGTGGCTCGCTTTACACCGGCAAGCTGACCGCTTTGCGAGAGCATTTCCAGGAAAAGTCGAAGAAAAGCGGATACTCTGGCACCGCGTCAGGGGCGCTGCGGGGACTCCGTCGGCGGAGGTATGAGACTTTCGGATTGACGGAGGGGATGAGCAGGATCGACCAGCAGGATACTGAGCGCAATCAGCACCAACGCCAGAATCAGCATGATTCCGATCAGAAGTGGACGAATCGCGGTCATTTCCTTCTCCAATCTCCCCAGCCCAGCGCAAACGCGCGATAGGGAATTCGAGATAACCAGCGCAGTCTATCGGCAAACGTTAATCAATGCTTGATGTTCCGGCAATATCCGTCCTTTTTCGGGATTTTTTTGGTCCTGCCGGAGTAGATGGCCGTCTCACGCTTGTTTGAATGGCGGGTGATGGACGCGGCGCATAGGATCGCCGGCGCGGACGATGCCATGCCCATTTTGCGCGGCGTGACGGAAATCCAGCAGATCAGCCCCAAACTTCTCATCAAAGACGGCCGGCGGATCGCGCGGTCGACATTCAAGGAGAAACTGCCCATGCATCGCAAACGTCTGATCGCGGGCGCATTGACGCTCTCCGTCGCCGTGTTTGCCGCGCTGCAAAGCGCTGATGCCGCCGCCGCGCGCGTGAGGGTGCGTGGCACCGTGGAAAGCCTCGATGGCGATACGCTCAGGGTCAAATCCCGCGACGGCAAGGACGTGACGGTCGCGCTGAAATCCGGCTGGAGCGTCGGAGGCGTCGTCAAGGCTGACGTCAGTGACATCAAACCAGGCGATTTCGTCGGCATTGCCTCGCAGCCGACCGCCAGCGGCATCAACGGCGCGATCGAAGTGGTCATCTTCCCAGCCTCGATGAAGGGAACGGGCGAAGGCGACCGTCCCTGGGATTCGGCGCCGAACGGCTCGATGACGAACGCCACGGTCACCAATGCCGTGGCCTCCGTCAACGGTCCGACCTTGACGCTCACCTACAAGGGCGGCGAACGCAAGATCAGGATACCGGATGGTACGCCCGTCGTGACGCTGACATCCGCGAAGAAGGCCGATTTGAAGCCCGGCGCCGGCGTCTTCATAACAGGCGAGCAGACCGGCGAGACCACAGTCTCAGCCGACCGTATCGCTGTCGGCCTCAATGGCACCGTGCCGCCGATGTGATGGATTCCCGGCGGCGGTTCGGCCCGTTGCCTTGAACTCGACCGGCATGCCGTCGACCAGTCCGGTGCCGATGGTATAGCGATAGGCCGAGCCCGCTCCGCCTCGACGCGATACGACGACGGCCAATGGCTATTCGTAGTTATTCGCCCGCATGGCGCATCGCTTCGGCGAGCGAAATGTCAGACTTGATCTGCCGCGTCGACATCGATGTCACCGTGTGCCTGACGCCCGGCAGCCGGTTGAGCTCCTGCCGCAGCAGCGGGTCGAGCGCGGCCATATCGGTCGCCAGAATGTGCAGGAGATAATCCGCCTCGCCGGTCGTGGCGTGGCAGCGCCAGATCAGCGGATGGCGGCGCACCGCCGCCTCGAAAGCATCGAAGCGCTCGACATCGATCGACACCTGCACGAAAGCCTCCAGCCCGAAGCCGAGCTGGGCGGGGTCGAGAAGCGTCCTGTAGCCCTTGATCACGCCCGCCTCCTCCAGCGCCTTCACCCGCTTCCAGCAGGGCGTCTTGCTGAGGCCGACCAGATCGGCAAGTGCGGCAAACGAGATACGGGCATCGGCCTCAAGGGCGGCAATGATCCTGTGATCCAGAGCATCCAGTTCCATCGTTCTCCCCTCCTGGGCCAGATCCGATAAACTGTACTCCATTTTCCTAATTTTGGATGACAAATAGGAACAATGTTCAGGCGGAAATTTCGTATCCTCGATAAAGGGCAAACATGCCTGGCGGCAAAGAGCCGGGATAAAGGGAACGAAGATGCAGAAGAATGACTATTACGCGCGTATCGAGGCGCCCGAAATGCGCGACTACGGCGTCTACCTGCAATGCGACAAGCTGCTTGCCTGTCAGAAGCCGTTGAACGGCATGGTCAACGGCGATGAGTTGCAGTTCCAGATCGTTCACCAGGTCGAAGAACTCTGGATGAAGCTGATGGCCTACACGCTGGTCGATGTCATCGCCTTCATGGAGGAGCGCTATACGCATCGCGTTGTCACTCTGATGGGCCGCGTGCACCGGATCATGCGCATGATGACGACGCAGCTCGATCTTCTGGAAACCATGTCGCCGAAGGAATATCAGCAAATCCGCCTGCAGCTCGGCAATGGCAGCGGCCAGGAATCGCCCGGCTTCAAATTTCTCCTGCGCATGCCGCCGGATCTCTGGCACGCCTTCAAGACGAATTATCTCGACGCCGCCGGCCTGACCGTCGCCGATGTCTATGATGGCAGATACGATCATGGCGACAGCTACGTGGTCGCCGAAGCGCTGGTGGAATATGACGAACTGTTCCAGAAATTCCGTGCCAACCACATCTATCT
>NZ_JAUQTZ010000237.1:0-4735 GCF_059803845.1 Rhizobium sp. UFLA01-1127
GTCATAGCGTACGGGATCGGCGACCTTCTCGAAGACATGCTTGGGCATGATCCAGGCGCCGTTCCAGCGGACGGTAAAAAGGGCGTGGAAGCGCGAATTCGGCTTTTTCAGCTTGAAGACGACGGTATAGGGATCCGTCGCCTCAACGCTTGCAACCTGGACCGAAAAGGCGGCACTCCAGACCATGCCCGGATGGTCCATTTGCGTCTTGACGGTGTAGACAACGTCATCGGCGGTGAATTCGACGCCGTCGCTCCAGTAGATACCCTTGCGCAACTTCACCGTCATCTGGGTGAAATCGTCATTATATTGCGGCTTGTCGGAAGCAAGTGAGTTATCCCACGCCGAACCGCCCAGACCTTTCTCCGGATCGATGTACCAGAGCGTATCCATGGTCAACTGCTGCAGGCCGGTCGAAACGCCGCCGCCACCATTCACCCAGATATTGAACCAGCCCGGATTCTTGATCGTTCCCTCAGGGTTTTCGACGATCAAGGTCTCCTTGCGGGGCAAAGAGGTATAGTCCTGGGCCCTGGCTGCCGCCACGAGGCCGAATGTGGCCAGCGCGACGCCGAAGGCAAGCTTCTTCCACTGCTTCATGATCTCCTCCCGTTTTATCGACTGCGCGATACGCTCAAGCGATGGTGAGCAGATCGCGATTTTCACCCCTTTTTCCCGGCGGCCGCTCGAAGCTGCGTGCGGCGGTCCGGGCCTGCAAAGGACCGGCGGTCGCCTCCTCGCGACCTTCGGCCATTTTCGATGCCGGGGCGCATCGCGCCCCGACTGTAAAGCGCTACACCGCCAGCCGGATCACCGTGTAGGATAGCGGCTTCAGCGTGGCACGAAGCCTGCCGTCCTCGATCTTTGCATCGCCTGTCATAGTCGGGACGACAGCATTCGGCTGCGCTGCCGTATTGACCGCCCGCAGATCGCTGTGGACCATCTCATGCTGCTCCACGACGCGGGCGCCGGCAAAGCCTTCGAGACGCGTGTCGAGATCGAGCGAATTGTCGGGATGACGGTTGACGGCAAACAGCGTCACCATCTTGCCCAGCTCATCGTGGACAGCGGAGATATCGAGGTAGGGTACATCGTCGGCCTCGTCGCTGTCATAGGTCGGGCCGTCAGTGACGAGGCGCAGCGCAGAGCCGCGACCGTATTTCGAGGCGAAATAGAGCGGATAGTAGATGGTCTGCCGCCATGCCGGGCCGCCATCTTCCGTCATGATCGGCGCGATCACGTTGACAAGCTGGGCGATACAGGCAATGCGCACGCGATCGGAGCGGCGAATGAAGGTATTGAGAATACCGCCGACCTGCAGCACGTCCTCGAAATTATAGACATCTTCCAGCAGATGCGGCGCATCGGGCCACTCGTCGCGCGCCAGGATCTCCTTGTCCTGCTGGTTGGAATGATACCAGACGTTCCACTCGTCGAAGGAAATGCCGATGGTCTTCTTCGAGCGCTTCTTGGCCTTGATATAATCGATGACGCCGCCGATGGTAACGATGTAGCGATCGAGCTTCTCGGCCTTGGCGAGATAGTTCAGCGTGTTCTTTTCGCGATTGGCGAAATACATGTGCAGCGAGATATGGTCGGCGCTGTCGTAGCACTGATCCAGAACCTCGGCCTCCCAATCGGGATAGGTCTTCATGTCGGAATTGGATGAACCGCAGACGACCAGTTCGAGCGACTTGTCGAAGCCGCGCATGGCCTTGGCGGTCTCATCGGCCAGGCGGCCATATTCGTAAGCCGACTTGTGACCGACCTGCCAGGGACCGTCCATTTCGTTGCCCAGGCACCAGAGCTTCACCCCATGCGGATCGGGCCAGCCGTGCTTGCGCCGCAGATCCGACCAATAGGTACCGCCTGGATGATTGCAATATTCAAGGAAGTTTCTGGCGGCATCCAGCCCGCGCGAGCCAAGGTTGACGGCGAGCATCGGCTTGGTGTTGGCCTTCTTGCACCAATCGACGAACTCGTTGACGCCGATCTGGTTGCTCTCGCGCGTCCGCCAGGCAAGATCGAGACGCACCGGTCGCTCGGAACGAGGCCCCACCCCGTCTTCCCAGTTGTAAGCAGAAACGAAATTGCCTCCTGGATAGCGACAATAGGGCGAGTTGAGCTCGCGCACCAGCTCCATCACATCCTTGCGAAATCCGTTCTCATCGGCAGTCGGATGGCCAGGCTCATAGATGCCGCCGTAGATCGCCCTGCCCAAATGCTCCAGAAAAGAGCTGTAGAGCCGATCATCGATGTCGGCAATTCGGAAATCACGGTGGACGATCACATGCGCCTTCACGGCCTTCCTCCCATATATATCAGATATTTCGTTCTTATACCTTGATCTTGATACACTTTTGGAAGGCCGTCAACGCATGACCGACGGAAAATCGTGGGGAAACTGCTACAACAGCAGCTCCGCTCTCGAAAAATACCGAGCAAAAACAAATGATTATGAAAAATACGATTTATCGGAAATTCATACCGATTATTCGTTCCATATCACAATCATTGATATGAAATCAGGCCAGATCGACGCGCATCAAGATATCGCGACCGTAATTGCCGAAGCCGCGACCGAAAATATTGATGCCGCCCGTATTGCGTGCATCCTCGGCGATCCCGATCCGTAGACGGATCGAGGAATGCTGGGCGATGGCGAGATCATCGATCGTCACGTCGGAGGCGGCAACACCGTCGATGAACGTGCCCTTCTTTGAGATACGCCACGTCTTGAGCTTGCCGTACTGCGAACCTTCAAGCTTCCACCAGCTTGGCGTGAAGGCTCCGCGCTTGTCGCCATAGTCCCCAGGCGATGTCCATGTGCCGGCGGCGACGCCGTTGATCCAGAGAGTGATGTCGGACGGCCAGTCCGGATTGGTGCCAGGCACCTCGGACGACAACTCCATCGAGAATTCGATGGCATTGACGCTTCTGTTCAAGATCTTGGCATTATTGGGGAATTTATATTCCACATGCCCGCGCCCGAACCAAAGGAGGCCGGCCTGCATACGCTGCGGATCAAGGAAATAGTCGGGAACATCGAGCAGCCCGATCACGCCATCGGTCGAACAAAGGCCGCATGGTGCATGGGTCTCGCAGCTCGTATAGAGGCCGATCGGCATGGCGACTTCGATCACGTCCTCGTCGTGCTTGAAGGACTGATCCTCGAAGCTCAACAGAATTTCGTCGTAAAGCGCGGTGCAGATCTTCTGGTAGCCCTTGCGCGCCTTAGCGGCCTTGGTCTCGACAAGACCGGCCTCCTCAAGGACCATAATGCCGGTCGCAACAGTCGATTGCGGCAGATCCAGCTCCCGGGCGATCTCGTTGACGTTCAGCGAGCCCTTGGCACAAAGCAGCTTCAGCATATCGACGCGCGCCGGTGCGGAAAGCGCCCTAAAGACTGCAGCATTCTCACCCGCATAAATTGTCAGAAAGCCGCGCTTCATCGAATCCTGAATGTCCCATCGATAGGTTTCATTTATATCAGGATTTTTGATTTCACAAGAGATATCGTCGTAAGAGCTCCAGCTGGCGCCTTCTCAGCGAAATAAGAAGACGCCAGTCGTTCATCCGCTATACAATTGGCCGTAATGAAACCCCGGCTCGGACCACGAAAACCACCGATCTCATTTGCAAGTCTCTATCCGCTTCAAGGCGGACGTAATTCCGGAAAGTGAATAGGAATAGCTCGTCTCGGTGCCTCGTTTGGAGGTTGCTTGCAGTTGCAGCTGCACTCCGCCTTTCATGGCGCTGACCATGGCCGGCTCCTGCGCCTCGTTTTTCACCCAGCCGTGCCGGTCCTTTGTGAACATCGGGAAAGCTTTGTCGCCGATTGTCGCCGTCATCGGCGCCCCGTCTTTCAAGTCATAGCCCATGGCGGCTTCGGGAACCAATTTTTCGCCGGGAGACAGACGCGAGACGATGAAGAAATTGTCGCCATGATCGACATTGGCGGGCTGCTGCGCAACGGGCCTCGATAAAACATAGCAATTCACATTGCCGCCGGACTTATAAGAATATGCGCCCCAGTGATCGAACTGATCGATACGAACGGGCACTTCCGCATGGGCGATACCGGCGCCGAATGCGACGAAGACCAGAGTGGGGGCGAAATTTCTTGCAAACATGGTTTCCTGCCATTTCTTGTTTCAAGGACGTTGAAAGCGAGAGATGCACTCACACGCGCGGCAGTTTCGGCGCGGTGCCTTATCCGATTGTTAACGTGTTCCTTAAAATTTGTTCATGTTAGGAGGCACGCAGAAACTCGGGCCGGAGGCGAAGGCCATCATATCGGGCACCGCCATGTTCGGTCCTGGAGAGCCCGTTGGATACCGGCAGCCACGCGTCTGCCGCGGCTCACAAAGCCTTCAGTACACTGAAGCCAGCGATATGCCGAAGGCATGCGCGCGCGGCTCATCTCCACTGAACCTTTATCTGTATTGACGATCAGTTCACAATTTGCGCTGTTCCAACCAGCCGCATCCATGCACATATACGCGCCTGAACTTGCGGCTTTCGCGAGCCATTTCATGAAAAGGTGGAGGACGAAATATGTTCGCCCGCGACCGATTCGGCATCTGTGGCGCGAAATCGAGCCGTACTAACCGCATTTAGCAGGATGGTATCATGAAGAAGATCGGTTTCCTTTCGTTCGGCCACTGGACGCCCTCGTCCCAGTCGCAAACTCGATCCGCGGGCGACACGCTGCTGCAATCGATCGACCTTGCTG